>JARBUQ010000255.1 GCA_029239545.1 Paenibacillus sp. | reverse complement strand
GGGTACAGCTTCAGCCGTTCAGAGCTTGAGAATTATACCGCAGAGTTAAGCGCCCCCATCTTTGATTATTCCGGTCAAATTGTTGCCGCCCTCAGCATCGCAGGACTTGAGGTGCAGTTTGAGGAAGAGAAGATGCCTGAGCTTATTAACAAGGTTAGATATACAGCAAATGAAATATCGCAGAAGCTGGGGTATATTCAATCGGTTTAATGCACGTATGCATCGGCAGCGTGCGCAGCACCCGTTTATCGAAGTGCTGCCGAGCACACCAAAAAACCAGCCCAACTGTTCGGAAGGCTGGCTCGCTATCTGCGAAAATGACATAATGATTTCGGATCCAATTCGCCTGTGGAGAATCGCATCGCTGCGCAAGACGTTGTATCCCTTTATGGAGAGGATGCGTGAGCCACCTGTCCCTTCTTCTTATCGAGCGGATTCAGCCGTAGAGCCCGCACTGAGCACAATATGGCAAGCCGTCAATTTAGGAATCGTATAGGTGAACGAGTTGCCGGAGATGCCTGTTACGGGTTGCCGCTCCGTAATTTCTGGGCTGCTGCCATCGAATGCCCAAATACGTGCCGAATGGTAGTTCGTACCACCTGCGAGCTCGAATGAGGCATTCATATCGTAGTCGTTGTTCTTGTTAAGCACAATCAGATGCAGGTTGTTGTCACTATCCGTGTAGACGGAGCCATATATAGAGCTGTTCTCGATATCGGACGTTTCAGCCTTCACCTTAGTATCTCCGAATGCGGAATGATTGCCATCATAGTTTTCATACAGACGCAGCGCCGAAGTTATATAGGTAGCATCCTTAATGTCATTGACCATCTTCCAAAAGTTGCCCATGAATACGCCGTATTTGCCGAAGATGCCGAATACATCCGCTTGAGCGATCCCTCCGTATACGTTGTTTTCCCCGCCGTAATTATATTCAGAGAAGACGATATTCGTCCCTTGGTTGTACATGTCGATCGATTGCTGCATCCGCGGGATAAGCGGCAGGAAGGAGCTGAACCAGGTGCCAATCCACGTATTCTCCTTGTACGTCGGATCCCACAGCGATCTCGGAGCCTGCAAGCGCGCTTTATTGGCTTCCAGATTGTGATTGGAAACACTGTTTGTGATCCGGTAGCCGCCTCCTGTAATCTCGGGATACCAATGGACATCAAGACCGCCGAGCAGCCGAGTCCCCTCCTGTAAAGAGGCTATGCGGAATTTATCGAGATAATAGTCCAGGTACCAGTCGTAATTGCCCTTCAGCGTCTTCCAGTCTTCCGCATCGCGCATACTGTACATCTCGTCGAAGCCGTAGGAAACGGGTCCGAACAGTTCGGCGTCCGGATCGACCTTCTTGACCGCCTTCGCCAGCTCTATTCCCTTGGTTGTGACTTCCTCTGCACCCGGTCTTTCAGGATGCATATACGGGTGGGTCGTCTGCCACAGGCCTGGCTCGTTGTCGATTTCGTAGCCCTTGATGCCAGTGGAAGACTTGGCACCGCCAAATTGCTTCACCAGCGAATGCACGAATTCGTCCATATATACGTAGTTGTCGGTCAAGTCCGGCGTCAGCGAGAATGGCGCATTCTTCGCGGGCTTCACTTCCACCCAGCGGGAGGACGGTGCTGTCTCTGCTGCTGATACCGCGCCATCTTTGTCTCTAGCTACGTATCCAGCGGTCTGCAGCGTCACAAGTGAATAAGCTCCTTCGTTAAGTGCTTTCTGATGGAAGCCCGCTATGCCGATTCCAGGTTGTTCCATATTTCCGCCATATGGCACGCCTCCGTAGTACCACGGAATGTAGTTATCGCTAAGGTGAAAGTAATCCTCTCCCGCATTGGAGGCGTTATTCTCCCAATTGTAGGTCGACAGTCGATTGCCTCCGATTCTTCTAGCCTTCCAATCTTCATTATCCGTAACATCATTGGTACCATAAATGTACGGACTGATGGCTGCCCGTTCGGCGGATGTGTCCACGGTGAAGCTGACGTCGAACCGACCTGTCGGCACATGCGTTGTGTATCCTGTGACAGCAGCGCTCCACAGCCCAGTTGTACTGCCATCCTTGGCCCGGACTCTGTAAGTATGCTTAGAGCCCGGAGTCAAGCCGCCGTGCGTGTAGGAGTGGCCAGCTCCCATATCGACAATCGTACCGTCTGCTTCGAGCTCATAGCCCGTTACAGTTTCTCTCAATGGATTCCAGGAAATCACAATTTCTTGCTGCGAAACCTCCGCCTTGAGATTCTTAGGTGCGGGCAGAACTTGCTCACCAGTCGTTCTAAGTGTCATCGGGGAACTCCAGATGCCAATCTTATTCCCAGACCGAGTCCGTATTTTGTACGTGTGATAAGTACCCGGATTTAGCCATCGCTGCGTATAAGCAGGCTCTGCAATATTGGTCACTATTTCACCGTCGATGTCCACGTCATATCCGGTAGCGCCTTCTACTGCCTCCCACGACAAGCTCACGGATGTATCTGCAGAGACCGCATGAATCGGCGTCGGAAACGGGGGCATGTCGAACAACTCAGGCTCTACGCCCCAGACTCGCTTCCCTGCCTTATACACGGTTACTTTATCGCTGATCGTGAAATCACTCGAATTCGTGTAGGAGTAATCGTTGCTTTGGTCAAAGCTAGACCAGTCGCTCTTATAGAACCATGGGTACACATCAATCTTGGAGCCCGAAGCAAGATTCCCCGCTTCCGGCGCGAAGCTGATTTCCAGATACGTATCTGCCCTCAAGGACGGGACCGGCATTTTCACTACACGCAGGTTGACGTATGATTTGACGGTTGTCGTCCAGAAATCGATAGTCAGCGGCTTCTCCCCATCAATTGTGAAGTAGTAGCGGACGGTAAGATCGCTAAGGCGAACTGACTCGCTGCCCGTCTGCTTAATTTCAAATCCCGGATCGGGCATCGCATTGGCAGATTTCGTATCCGTCTTGACGCGAATCTGGAAATTGGCGTCCGTGGATGTTCCTGCAGGAGGCAGCGTGCGAGCGGTTATCGCTTCACTCCATGCGCCAGGCCCTTTCGCTCCCTTTGCTCTAACCCGGTAGCTGTGCGCTGTGTCCGGCCCCAGTCCAGTGTGCTCGTATGAGATGCCTGACACGATGTTGAAGACGGTACCGTCTACCTCAAGCTCATAGGAGGCCGCTTCCGGGACCGCCTTCCAGACAATCTTAATTGACGCAGGCTCCGGGATCGTGTTGATCTCGCCTGGAGCGGGAAGTGGAAGAGGCTCCTCGGAAGGAGGGCCATCGTTTATTACAGTGACGTAGGCGGCTCCAGCATGCCATTTGTGCATAGCGCTCCATCCTGAGCCGAATATCCCGAGGCTGACAATATATGTGCCTGCAGGCAAATTCCCAGGAATATTCCATACGAACGGAACTGTTCTTTGGACATCCGCTTGCACATTAATGTTATCAACAATGCTTTGATGCACTTTTTTGAAGGAGGAATCAAAAATTTCTAAATCTACCAACAAGGCGGAATCCTCCGTCGCCTTTACATCAGCATTCAATTGCAAGGAACCGCCTGCTTGCCCGACATCGGCTGCCGGCCTAACTGCCGTATCTACGGTTAGTGTCTGCGCCGCGGAGCCCACTTCCGGGAAATACCCCAGTATCGAAAGCAGCAGCGTGCAGCTTGTTAATAAAGCGAGCATGCGCTTCCGGTAATTTTTATACATCGCGTTCATCTCGTATTGCTCCCTTCTCTTGATCGGCTATAAAATAAGTACCGTTTCACATAAACGAATTATAGCGATCAAGCGAATGCTTGGGGAGGATGAACTTTCATCACCCCCCGCAAGAAAAAGAACGAAGCCGCTAGACAGCCATGTCAGCCATCTGTGCTACGTTCTATGATTTATTTGAACCCCTCAGCTTATCCCTGATGCTCTTCAGCTGGGTTTTGATCGTATTGATCGATTTGTGCAGCTTCTCGGAAATTTCCGTTTTGGTCATTCCTTTTTCCTTAAGCAGGTAAAGTTCCTTCTCCATCGGCGTCAGAACGGTCAATTGCAGCTCCTGGGCAACCGCCTGCGCAGCGTCGAAATGGATAGCCGATTTGTTGGCATAAGCATCCCGAATGGCTTGAACGATGTCCGGATAATTCGATTTGGTAATATAATTGACCGCTCCGCTCTGAAACGATTGAATGATGACTTCTCTTTCATCCAAGGACGTCAGCATAATAATTTTGATGCTTTTGCGTCGGGTTGCGAAGATCTCTTTGGCGGCTTCAAGACCGTCCAAGCGATTTTCAGTCAAATTAATGTCCATTAATACGACATCGATCTCGCACGTCTCGGCCGCTGCAACCGCTTCCTCCTTGCTTCCGGCGACTGCAGCTAAAACCATATCGGATTCCTTAGCTAGATCGGAGATCAGCATCTTTCTCCAGAATAAATCGTCTTCCACGAGCATGACCCTTATCCTACTCAAGCAATGCACCTCCTAGTTCCACCCGCTCAAATTCAACCTATGGTTACTATAGCTTATCTGTAGTACCGCAGGGAGGGTGAATTTCTATCACCCCTCCTCCCTCAGCTGGAATCTGTTCCGTGGAAACTGCAAACACACCGTCGTTCCCACACCCGGGCTCGTCTCCGCTATGTACACCGAACCGCCGTGCTTCTGCATCACACCGTAACAATAGCTGAGCCCAAGACCAAAGCTCGTGGAGCTGCGTTTGGTCGTGAAGAACGGATCGAATACTTTGTCCATCTGATCCTTGGGGATGCCGCAGCCGTTGTCCTTTACCTCGATGACTAGCTGGTTCTTGACTAATTTCGTAGCCAGCACCAGTACGCCCTCTCCGGGTTTCATAGCATCGAGCGCATTCATCATGACGTTGGTGATCGCTTCCTTCATATGTTCGGCATCACACCATAAGAGCCCCTTAGCCTCTAGTTGTGTCTCAAGCTTCATCCGATTCGCCTCGAGGATAGGGTCAAGCGTTAGTACTGTATATTGAATCAGTTCCTCCACTTGATGATGCCTCTCAACCAGATGAATGTCATTCGTCTTCTCCTTAATCCGATCGACCATATTCAGCATGTGCCGGGTGACATCTTCAACGATTTCCAATTGTTCTATCGCCGTTGCCTGATGATTAAGCCTGATATTTGATTGGGCCCGCTCATTCAGGTAGTTTATTTTTGACAGTTCGTTTTTGATCGAATGATTCAGAATTGAGGTGCCCAGAGTCAATGCCTTCATCGAATAGTCGTGTTTCTCCCGCTCGAATCTCAGCTTGATCCCCCATATGCCGTACTTCACACCGAAAAAAATAAAAAACAGCAGCAGCCATAAAATAATCAAATAATTATATTCCCATAGTCCGTTGCTCTCGATGCGAAAACCAGCTGAATCAAATACAATACGCGACATACCGAGAAAATCGACCATATAAGACCATAAAAGCGCCGTTGTCGATACAAGCATCGTGCGCAAGTAGAGCCTTTTGATCAGAGTCGTCGTCCCCCGCAACCAGCTAGCGATAAAAAACAGACAGGACGCCATCATGTACAAACCAGCTATGATTCTGATTTCACCGACATTCACAATCCACAAGGGCTTCGTGCATAGATGATACACAAGCAGCACCATGAGCGGCAAGGCCAGACAGACGATAAAGGTCTTACGTCGGTTTGGCGGCAGCCAATTGCCTAACAGCAGGGCTGAGACGAGGGCGCAATAATATAGGAAATACCAGTAAGTATAGGCGGCCACGAGACTGATCGCATGCAGCAGCTGCTTCAAGCCTCCGGTAACCGGTCGCCATTGTTCAAAATAAGGGATGATGGATAAATGGATGGCAAAAGCGAAGCTGCTGCAGCCTCCAACGACCATGGCGATACCCATCACAACGGAACCCGCATTTCTCCCATTGCGAATCAGCAAAGCCCCGATCGTCCACAAGGATATGAACATCAAAATATAAAGGATAACCGCACCTCCTGCAGTGAATATAGCAAAAAATGGTGCAAACGTATAGTGAAAATCCATCCTCTGCGGCACTCTGCGGCAGAATGCCACCAATCCGATTATCCCACCTCTGTCATACGCTGCAAGAAGCGCTTCCCCTGGTTAATCACAATAATAATACGCGGACAGTAGATCCGTTATATTAGTCCGGAAGCACACATTGCGGGTTTAGGAAGACACTGGTTCCGTTATTCCTGCGATCAGGCGCCTTTTGGAGCCTATTTATGCCCAATAACGGAACCTGTGTCCGCGAGCAGGCTAAAAACAGGGGTTTCGGACGGAACCTGTGTCCACATCCGCTTGGCAATCGAACGTTTGGATAAAACGCATGGAGACTGACTGATCTTAACAACTCGTCTGCACTAGGCGACAACATCAGCCAAGCACTTATTCAGTCGACCCACCCCTCCACCTCGCTTCTCATCGGAAGTGAGGTCTGCGCTCCGAATCTGGACACGGAGAGAGCCGCTGCCCGGATAGCGAACTGAATCGCCTCTGTCAGCGGAGCCCCTTCCGCCCAACGGACTGCAACCGCTGCATTAAAGCAATCTCCCGCTGCGGTCGTATCCACGGCCTCGACCTTGCAGGCAGCTTGCATGCCGCGAGTTCCATCCAGATCGTAGTAGACTCCCTTGTCGCCATGTGTCACTATGAGATTCGCTACGTGGGTTCTCTGCTTGAGATTGTCGACAAGTCCATGTATATCTCCCTCGTACACGGCCGTACCGGTGCTCAGAATAGCCGCTTCTGTCTCGTTGGGAGTAAGCATGTCAAGCTTGCGAAGCAAAGACTCGGG
>JARBUQ010000254.1 GCA_029239545.1 Paenibacillus sp. | reverse complement strand
CAAAAAGGATAGAACAAGCTGTCTGTTGTCGAACTAAGGTTTTTTTGTCGGCGATGGCGTAGGGGTGGGTTTGGAGGACGATTTGGAACCACTTGTCGTACTGCCAGAAGCCTGCTTGCCCGCTGAAGAGCTTTCTGCCGCATCATTCCACGGCTTGAGCTCAAGACGAATTCGCTTTTTCTCCCCTTCTACAGTAATCGTCTGATTGACCACATACCCTTCACCTGTTGCCTGACATTCAGCTTTCATATAGGAGCACAGCTCCAGTGCATCTCTTAAAGATTTTCCTGTAAGATCCGGAATCTCAGCCTCTTCTACTGACTCCGTTAACAAATATATTTTTTGTGTAGAGCTTATTTCGGTGCCTGCAGCCGGAAACTGTGAAAGGATCGTATTCCCGTTTCCGATAGTTTCATAATTAAGCTTTTGTGTAGTCAGATTTTTTCTGGCATCAGCCGCAACCTTATTCAACAAATTCGGTACAGCCTGCTTCTTTTCTGTCACAGCAGTCTGCTCTGTTTTCACTTTGGCCGATACACCCATATAACGCAAAGTTTGCGATACGATATCTTTGAATACCGGAATGGCAACCTTGCTGCCCTCATGGTAGTCTCCGCCTATATCCGGTTCATCTGCAATGACCGCCACAAGGATCTGAGGGTCCTCAACAGGAGCATAACCAATAAAAGAAATCAGCCATGTATTAGTGGAATATTCACCGTTCCTAACAATTTGAGCCGTACCTGTCTTCCCGGCAACGCGATACCCGTCAATGGCTGCCGTTTTCCCTGTTCCCGCTGCCTTGTCCGATACGACCGTCTCCAAGTATTCACTTACTTTGAATGCCGTTGCTTCCGATACAACCTGACGGACGAATTCAGGCTTCTTCTCTTCAATAACGTCTCCACTCTTACTATCCACTATCGATTTGACAATATAAGGTTTCATGAGCTTGCCGCCATTGGCAATAGCAGCATAGGCAGCTACCTGTTGGATGGCTGTAACCGAAACCCCACCTTGTCCATACGTGGCCGTAGCGTAATCGGAAGGATATTGGAACTTCACTAACCCTTTGGCTTCACCTGGGAGATCGATCCCAGTCTTTTCTCCAAAGCCGAATCTCGCAATATAATCCTTCAGCTTGTCTTCCTTGAGCTTCTCATACCCCAGTTTAACAAATGCTACGTTACTGGAGCGCTTCAATCCCTCGAGATACGTAATTTTTCCCCAACCGGAAATATTATGATCGCTTAATGTACGACCCGGCACTGAAATTGATCCAGACTGGTAAACCTCATTAGGATTAAAAATACCTTCTTCCACAGCACCTGCTAACGTAACGAGCTTGAACGTGGAGCCTGGCTCATATTGCGAAGCTATAGCATGGTTGTAAAAATCCTTTTGATCCTTCGTTTCCCAGTACTCCGCCGGGTTGAAATTCGGATAATTAGCCATAGCCAGTATTTCCATCGTCTTCGGATTCACTGCAATCGCCGAAATACTTTTAGGCTTCCATTGCAGGTAAGCTTTTTCCATCGCATTTTCCATATAGGACTGAATCTGCTGATCAATCGTTAATTGAATGGATTTGCCATCAATTGCAGGCTCAAAGCTTGATTTGGCATCTGGAAGCTCATAGCCCTTGCGATCCTTCTCGGTAATAATACGACCTGCTTTTCCACTAAGCAACTCATTGTTTTTACTTTCCAAACCGCCTATTGCTTTTCCGTTCTTGTCATAATACCCAAGGATATGGGATGCCATTTTGTTGGAAGGATAATATCGTTTCTGGGACTCTTCCAGGTAGATCCCTTTTGTGACCAAATTTTTACGGTTGTCATTCGGTTTTTCCATTTTAAAATATTCCATGATTTCATCTGCGACATCATTATCAATTTTCCATCCCTCGCTGCGAACCTCGACCCATGAAAAGAAAGTGCCATTCTCTTTCTTTTTGGTAACCAGATCCATTATTTCCGCTTCCGGCTTCCCTAGAATAGAGGACAAACCCTTGCTGATCTCCCGTTCCTTGCCTAGAACCTGGATGACTTCGGGATTCACGATCACCGTATAGGAAGGCCCATCTTCCGCAAGGATGTGGTTATTGCGATCCAGAATGGAACCACGAACTGGCTGCAGCACCTTGTCCTTCTCCCACATCACCTGTGCCTTTTCCATTAATTCCGCTGCGCCTACTACTTGCATCAAATACATTTTGGAGACGAGTACAACAAAAAATAGGGTGAAAACTCCCCCTATCCATAAAGTATTGAGCTTAGCTTTTTTTGTCATCGGCTGACCTCTCTATTCGGTTTTCATTGCAACTGGTGTTTTGGCTGACTGATTAGAAGGATTCACCTGATTCACTTGGTTCTCATTGGGACCGAGACCATATTGGTTAGCCATGTCCTGAAGACGTTTGGGATCCTGTGCCTTGCTAATCTCCAGCTTTAGCTTGTTGTTCTCAACCTGAAGAGTCTTAACTTCCTTCTCTATCATTTGAATCCTTGTGTTCATCTCGTAGATTTGCGCGTAACGCCAAATAATGACGCTGGCCACTACAACACAAATCAGGACTGTGAACAAATACAATAACTTCTCTTGAACGGGGATAGGCCTTTTCCGATATACAATCTTTTTGGTTTCCCTCATTTGAGGCTTGCGATTATCTTTCGGTTCTAATGCCAGATTTCCATGTATGTATGCCGCCACGCGTTTGTTACCTCCTTCGTTATGTTCACTCCATTTTTTCTGCAATTCTTAGCTTGGATGATCTGGCTCTCGGGTTAAGTTCCAATTCTTGCTCAGTGGGTACCAATGGTTTGCGATTCACCAGCTTCAAAGTCCCGTTCGTATTGCCGCAAACGCACAATGGAAAGTCAGACGGACAAGTACATTTTCCTACATATTTAGCAAAAGTTTGTTTGCATATCCTGTCTTCCAGGGAATGAAAGGTAATAACCGCCACTCTGCCGAGAGGTGCCAAACAGCGAATAGCTTGCTCCAGCGCATCCTCGAACGCACCCAATTCATCATTAACTGCTATCCTTAACGCCTGAAAGCTGCGCTTGGCGGGATGTCCGCCTGTTCGTCGTGTAGCGGCAGGAATCGCCTGCTTCACGATCTCGGCCAGTTGACCTGTCGTTTCAATGGGCTCATTATTGCGAGCTTCAATTATTCTCTTGGCAATCCGTCGAGCGAATTTCTCCTCCCCATATTCTTGCAGGATGCGGGCAATCTGCCCTTCACTCCACTCATTCACGATAATCTTCGCAGTAAGGGGTTCATTACGATCCATACGCATGTCCAGCTCAGCGTCATGATTATAGCTGAAACCGCGATCAGCATCGTCGAATTGCGGTGAGGACACGCCAAGATCGAACAAAATCCCATCTACTTGCGGAAGTCCATCTGCATTCTTCGGGATTGGCAGTTTACGGAGCTCAAGCTCCATATGGCGAAAGTTAGAGCGGACGAGAATAACACGGTCCATATAAGCAGCTAAAGTACTTTTCGCGTGCGACAGCGCTATATCATCCTGATCGAAGGCGATTAACCTTCCTTGTTCGTTCAATCCTGAGGCAATCAGCGCGCTGTGCCCGGCTCCTCCTAACGTGCAATCTACATAGATGCCGTCAGGCTTTACATTCAAGCCGTTCACGGATTCTTTCTTCAAAACCGTTATATGATGAAACACAGGTGTTGTCCTCCGCTATAAATCAAAGTTGAAGTCTACCAGCTTCTCGGCAATTTCGTTAAATGACGATTCAGACTGTTTAAAATAGCTTGCCCAAACTTGCTTGCTCCAAATCTCAACACGATTGCTAACACCAAGCACGACACAATCCTTGTCTAAATTGGCATACTCGCATAAAGTATTAGGAATGTTGATACGCCCCTGCTTATCTAATTCGCATTCAGTTGCTCCGGAGAAGAAAAACCGAGTAAAAGCGCGTGCATCAGACTTCATAAGCGACAGTGATTTTAGCTTCTGCTCGAGTATCGCCCATTCTTCCTTGGGGTAAACGAACAAACAATTATCTAAACCGCGGGTGACCACAAATTGCGGTCCAAGAGCATCGCGGAACTTGGCAGGAATAATCATTCGACCCTTTTCGTCGACGGAATGCTGATACTCCCCCATGAACATCCGCTTAGCCCCCCTTTCTCTCCACTTTCACCCACTTTTCACCACTGCTTTGAACAAATTCGCCGCAACAACAAGAAATCCTGCTTTTGAGAAGCAGGATTTCGAAAAAAGTTTATGAAGTTAAAGCACTATTCATCGTCCGAAGCGGGTCGATCCTGCGCCAGAACTGCATTTTCCTGCCTCAGCTTCTGTGCACGCTGCTGCTGCAGAATGATTGCTTTGCGTCTCCTCCGGAGCCACAAGATTAGCGGTGACCCGACTATGGCCAAAACCAAGAGGACAGGTAAAGCACCTGACGCGAACAACAGTAATGCCTTCATTACATCCAGAATGATGGTGGAGCTCGTTATTGCAGTTTGTTGAATTTGCTTGATGAACGTATCCGCTTCTTCCTGCTTCTTGGATGCTTGCAGCTTCTCATACAGCCTGATTTCAACGGTGGAGAAATCGACATTTTGCTCAAGGTAAGTCATCCTGCCTTTTATTTTCTCTATTTCCTCCTGAACTTTGCCAAGCTCACTCGAGAAGCTAATAAGCTCGTCTGTCTTAGCTGACTTGCCCAGAAAATCCAACAACCGCGCTTCTACTGCTTGTTTGGCCTTCAGCCTGGCGGTTAAATCAACAAATTCCTCTGTCACGTCAGAGCCTTGTATGTTCTGTTGAATTGACTTGGGCTTCATCTGTTCAAGCTTGGTTATGAATGAGGTGAAGCCCGCTGCAGGAACCTTGACCGTTAAAGTCCCGCTCTGTTCATAGGCGGTGCGGTTCTCAGAGAACTGTACGAGATATCCTCCTGCAAGCAGGGTCTGATTCTTGATCTCCGATTGAGCCTCTCCATAGCTCGCAACTTCCATAGTGATGTTGGCCTTGTAAATGATTTTGCGATCATAGCTGCCTGCACTGTTCGTTAAAGCCAACCCATTCGACTTGACTGCGGATCCGGCAGAGGCCGGCTCCTGTGCTGCGTTGTCCGAAGTCCCTTTTGCACTATCCATCTGAGGGGCTGTTCCTGCTGATTCCCTATTCATTAAAGAACTTTGTTCTGAGCTATCCTTGTTACCGCTGCTGCAGCCAATGACTGCAACGGCTGTAACAATCAACAGGACAGCCAATCCCCATCTCCAGCTTTTTGCTGGTCTACTTGAATGTTCTATTCTCATACTGCCACCCACTCCCCCTTGCAATAAATGAATCGCTTTTGTAAGCGTCTACACTCCAAACGCAATCTCATTAGTTTTGGTTGCAAGATTATGGAAGAGATGAAAGATTATTTGCACACCAAAAAATCCCCGTTCCGACTATGTAAGCCGAAACAGGGATAAAAGTTAGTATACTGTACCAATTCTTAATGCTCGGCCCAGCTGTCCAAGTATGATTCTTGTTCCTTGGTCAAATTGTCAATGCCCATGCCGAGTGATTGCAGCTTGAAGCGGGCAACCTGCTCATCCAGCTCATAAGGGACATTAACAACCTTGCTGCCGATTTCCTTGTATTGATCGTTTACGTATTTAAGGGACATGGCTTGAAGAGCAAACGTCATATCCATAATTTCGGCCGGATGTCCATCACCAGCAGCAAGGTTAACGAGGCGGCCTTCTGCCAGTACATAGATCAGGCGACCATCCTTGAGCGCATATTCTTGAATGTTACGGCGAACGGTACGCATCGCAGTGCTTCTGGATTCCAATTCCGGCTTATTTACTTCCACGTCGAAATGCCCCGCATTGGATAGGATCGCTCCATCCTTCATCACGTCATAGTGCTCTCCGCGAATAATATCACGGTTGCCTGTCACTGTAACGAAGAAGTCTCCGAGTTTGGCTGCCTCTACCATTGGCATAACAGCAAAGCCGTCCATGTAAGCCTCAACAGCCTTAATAGCATCGATTTCGGTTACGATAACGTTGGCGCCGAGTCCTTTGGCACGCATCGCCACACCTTTGCCACACCACCCATAACCAGCTACGACAACGGTTTTGCCGGCTACTACAAGGTTTGTTGTGCGATTGATTCCGTCCCATACGGATTGACCGGTACCATAGCGGTTATCAAACAAATATTTGCAGAATGCATCATTAACCGCGACCATAGGGAATTTCAGCTGGCCTTCCTTCTCCAGAGCCTTCAAACGCAAAATCCCAGTAGTCGTTTCTTCCGCTCCGCCTCTGACCTGCGAAAGCAGATCCTGACGTTCTGAATGTAGAATCGTTACCAAATCGCCGCCATCATCGATAATAAGGTCCGGCTTCGTCTCAAGAGCATGGATCAGGAGCTCTTTATACTCTTCTGGTGAAGGATTGTACTTGGCAAATACCGTAATGCCGTCTTCTACAAGTGCCGCGCACACGTCGTCCTGAGTAGACAATGGATTGCTACCCGTAATAGTCACTTCAGCGCCGCCGGCTTGAACCACCTTGGCCAAATAAGCTGTCTTGGCTTCCAAGTGCAGGGAGATCGCTACCTTCAATCCTTTGAAGGGCTGCTCCTTCTCGAACTGCTCGCGGATGCGATTCAGAACGGGCATATGGGCTCTTACCCAGTCGATCTTCAGATGTCCTTCCGGTGCTGCTGATGGGTCTGCAATAATACTTCTTTCCTTGGCTGTCATGATTGTTGCCTCCTTATAGTGTTGAATCATCTACAACGGTCAAAAC
>JARBUQ010000253.1 GCA_029239545.1 Paenibacillus sp. | reverse complement strand
GGCATAAGGGAGGTCAACTCCAGACATCTGTACAAGCACCGCTTTCATACGATTCTGCAAAAGCTCAAGCTTAGGCTGATAGAAGAACCTGGAGTGACAATTGTCGCCTATATTCGAAATCCGGCAGCGCTGGAACAAGTATTGGTGCAGTACAGTTATCAAACATGGAAAAATAAAGAGCTTATTCTGCTAACATCTGACCACGATCATTTCAAGGTTTGGGAAAAGGAGCTTTTGCTTGATTCCACCATTTCCATTCATCTGATGGATCAAGAGAAACCACTCGGACATTGTGTAAGTCACGCGATCAATCAAGCTCAATATGAGTTTATATCTCTTTTTAATGAATCCCATTATTATGCCCCTAACTTTATAATCGATCTGATGCACGCCTTTCATTACACAGATGCTCATATAGTCGGCAAAGGAACCTATTATGTGTACGAGGAGAATGAGGCTAACCTGTATTTGCGTTATGAGGGGTATAACAATAAATATGTGAAGCGGCTAACAGACAGTGCCTGGATTATGAAAAAAGAAGTTTTTGCAAAAGCAGCTTTTCCGAATAAGTTGGGGATTGGTTTTAACCGATTTCTGGATCAATGCATGCAAGCTGGACTCAAGCTGTACTCCACGGATAAATATAATTATGTTCTTATTAAGGAACGAAGTGGTAATGAACCGGAACCGGGAGCCCTGATTACACAGTCAAACGATTACAAAAAAATAGTTCTGCTCTGAACGGGGGATCGTGGGAGATCGGGAGCTAGCTGGAACGGATGAGGAATTCGAAATGGGGGCAAACCGATGACGGATAAAGCGTTGGAAGCCATACGTGGGCGCAAGCCGATCCAGGTGATTCACTTAAGGAGTACGGATTATACGGAAGAGACGCTGCTTCGAATCTGCAACGATTATCTTAAGGATCACTATTATATTGCTGAGAGGTATCCGGTTTTTAAGTTGGGAACAGACAATATATGGGTGTCCGATCCCTTCAAGGAAAGAAGCTGGAGATTTTCGGTTCATACATTGATCATGCTGGAGTATTTGATTCAAGGGTATGAGCGTTTTTCCGATCGTCGTTATCTCGATAAGGCTGTATCCATAATGAGAGGATGGACATCCAGTAATTGCCCCGAATCAGCATCTGAGATGGCCTGGCATGATCATTCCACTGCCTTGAGACTGGTTGTAGTATGCAGATTATTTGAAGTATGGCGCAGGGGAAGCTGGGATTTAACAACGGCCAAACAATTCGCAAAGCTTGCGGAAATTCATTGTATCAAATTAAGCAATTCGGGATTTTATCGTAAAAAGCATAACCATGGCCTGGATCAAGATATCGCCTTGTATACGGGCGCTACTGTTTTTGACCATTTGGAAAGGGCTGGTCATTGGCGCAAGCTGGCGATGAACCGGGCTATCCCTCAATTAAGCCATTTATTTGCTGCGGACGGGAGCTATAGGGAGCATTCCCCGGGTTATGCTATGCTCTTTCTTAAGCGTATGTATCATTTTATGAGTTTTCTGCAGCAGCATAAGGATATGCGTTATACTACTCTCAAAACGATCATTTGCAAGGAGCTAGAGTTTATTACGCATGTCCTCCAGCCTAATGGTCTCATTCCGCCAATCGGAGACAGCCTGATGTCCTCCTTCGAGCAAGGTCCCTGGATGAATCTAAACACATCTGCGCTGCAGGGCTTGCAATATGTCATCAGTCAAGGAAGGAAGGGCAAGCGGCCAGCAATTCTTGATGCAATGTTTCCTTTTGGCGGTTATGCTGTAATGAGAAATAAGTGGGAGTATGATGCGAAATCCGTTCAGCTTGTCTTATACAGCGGCTTTCATTCCAAGGTTCACAAGCATCATGATGACCTGGCGTTGACCTTATTCGCATTTGGTCAGCCTTTGCTTACGGATGCCGGTATGTTTAACTACAATTATGAGAGTGCCGGCCGCAATTATGTGATATCAGCAAGAGCCCATAACACGGTCGTTGTCGATCATATCAATACGAATTTGAATTATTCAAACGTTGGAAGGTCGGGACTGAAGAGCTCCCTCTTCACGGATCGGTTTGGCTTTGCCTCAGGGGTTCATTGCTTATACTCAGGGGTCGTCCATCAGCGAATTATTTTTTACCACAAGCCATGGGATATATTGGTGTTTGATCTGCTGCATAGCAGCAAGGAGCATCGGTATGAGCAGATGTTTAACTTTTTCCCTAATGTGGGCTGCGAATTGAACGGTTTTGTCATCACTGCTTCTGTTAACAGCAAGCTCATGTCCATGGAGCCCTTGTTGAAGGAGAGCATCGAGACCACTCTTGTTCGGGGACAGACAAAGCCGCTGCGTGGATGGTATTCCTCCACTCACGGTAAGCTTACAGCGGCCTGGTCAGCAGCGTATGGTAAGCTCGGCAAGAGCACTAAGTTCGCAACGCATATAAGGCTTGACACTTCAAGTAGCCCAATCCGTTCCTTCCGATGGGAGGATGATATTATCCGATTCAGGTTTGGGGATCATGAAATCCAGATCAAGTCTGGCAGGGGGGAACCTCTTCTCATGGTAGACCACAAACAATTGAGATTGAATTCGATCAACCAGCCTGTCCTGGATAAAGCCATCAGAAAGTATTGGAACAACAGCTAGCAAATCGGGAAGAGGAGGCAGAAAATGAGTGTGCAGAAGACGGTACTGCCCAACGGGCTGACCATTATTACGGAGAATAATGAGAATGCGATAGCAACCATGCTGTCCTATTGGGTGAAGGTTGGCGGGCATTATGAAGCGCTGCATCCTTATGGGACAGCGCATTTTCTGGAGCATATGATTTTTAAAGGAACCCTCACTCGTACCAAGGATGACATCAGTGAACAGATGGATGAGTGCGGAGGCAGACTTAACGGCGGGACATCTTCTGACAGCACAAGATATTATGCCTTTACCTCTTATGACAAATGGCATGAGGGGCTTGATATTTTAACAGATATGGTGTTCCGCTCCACTTTTCCAGAGCAGGAAATGGAGCTGGAGAAGAAGGTGGTGCTTGAGGAGATCAAGAGAGCCGAGGATGATCCATTTCAGTTCGGATCCAGGCTGCTTTTAGAGAAGCTGCGAGCAGCTCATCCTGAACGAGCCAGCAATCTTGGAACTATGCAATCTGTGAGCTCGATAACCCGCGAGCAGCTCATACAATTCCATAAGCTCTATTATCAGCCAGCTAATATTATTCTCGTCTCTACCGGGAGAATCGATCACGCAGCCGTAGTGGAGTATGTCTCCTCCCAGGAGCTTCCAGTTGGTGAGCCTATGGACTTTAAGCTGGATGCCCTTCAGACCGTACCCTTGTCAGGAGAAACGATTCATATCGAGCGGCCGATGAAGCAGACCCAGCTGCATTGGGGAATGTATGGCCCCGTAACAGGCACGCGTGATAAACGCATTGCGAGCCTCGCCAGTCATCTGCTGGGAGGCTCGCAAAGCTCACGTCTCTATAGATTGATTCGCAGTGAACGCGGATTGGCTTATACGGTCAGAGCCTCCACTGTGGGAAATACAAGCGAAGGGTTTCTTATCGGTTATGTAGCCACAGACTCGCAAAGATGCCTGGAGGCGCAGCACATTATTATCGAAGAGTACGATCGACTAACCAGAGAGCTTGTGTCGGATAAACGACTGCAGATTGCCAAAAATTCTATGATTGGTACATATCTGATCGCTCAGGACAATAAAGAAGCCCGTAACAGCAGCCTGGCCTATGAAGAAATGTATGGGATTTCTCTAGACCCGTTAGTTGTCTCTGAGGAGATCAAGAGTATCACGGCTGCAGACATTCAAGAGCTGGCAGCCCGCTATTGCGGCCAGGATCGGATGTTATTCATTCGGGTAGGTGGTTGAGGCTCAGTCTCTGGGGTAGTCCACTTTCATGATATCCATGAAGGGCACCTTCGTGATTGCCCCATTGCTTTGAATATGAACTCTGCCTGTTCGGGAATCCATCGCTGCAATCTGGCCGCGAACCGACTCTTCCCAGCCCCACACGGTCAACACAATCTCGGAATTCTCCAGCTTCGCTTCACTGAGCTGGTTCCCTATTTCCTCAAGCACGAATTCATCCCGTGTTGGTCGTTTTGCTACTTTTGCTTTTGCCAAGTCCATTCCCCCTCATCTTAACTATTTTAACATGAATTCGGAATTGCGTGGGGATCAAATAAAGGTTCCCCAGATCATCCATATCCTGTAAAATGGAGTAAGGCGTATCGTTTCGCAAACATCACGGACACTATTCGAGTGCCTGCAGAACTTGCAGGTCAGACTGGGGGACTAGTGCATTTACATTGGCTCATACTGATTACAGCTATTTTAGCTCTTTTGCAGGGTGCCTTGTACCGTTATGTGGCGCTCCGAAATATTACATATACGCGTTCCTTTAGCTTATCTGCCTGCTACGAAGGGGACGAAATACAGCTAGTCGAGGAGATTGCTAACCGCAAGCTGCTTCCTCTTCCGTGGCTCAGGCTGGAATCCCTTATGCAGGCAGAGCTTCGGTTCGGGAAGCAGTCTAATCTGACAATTAACAGCGGCAGTCAACTGCAGAATCACAAAAGCTTCTTCAGTCTGATGCCCTATACGGTTATTACTCGCAGGCATCAAGTGATCTGTCTCAAGCGTGGTGTCTATACGCTGCAGACTGCAACATTAACGTGCGGGGATCTTATGGGGCTCCATTCTGTCGTAAGGACCTACAAGTTTGGCGATGATACCCGCCTGCTTGTTTATCCGAAGCTTGTTCCAATCCAAGCCATTCCGCTCCCCTCCCACAGCTGGTTAGGCGATCTGGAGGTTCGACGATGGACAATGGAGGATCCTTTCTCCATCGCAGGTGTGCGTGAATACCGTTACGGAGATCCACTCAGTGCGCTTAATTGGAAAGCTACAGCAAGAAGCGGAAAGCTGCAAGTGCACAATAGAAGCTTCACTGCCGATCATACGCTTCTGATCTGGTTTAATTGTGATCCAGACCCACTGTGGAGCATGGCGCACAATCACAACAGGCTGGAATGTGGTATCCGGTATGCCGCAACACTTGCACAATATGCGATCTCCAGAGGCATTGATACAGGGTTCGGCAGCAATGGTCAACGGGCCGATTGTCCGGAGAGCGAGGAGGCAATTCGGATCTCTTCTGGTGGCGGCAATGACCATCTGGAGACAATATTCGAAACGCTTGCTCTTCTGGTATTCATGAACGGGATTACGTTCGAGGAGTTCCTGGAGCAGGAGCTCAACCTCGGAACATCTGAGCGGGATATTGTATTGTTCAGCTGTAGTATAAATCCTAGAGTCGAGCTTCTGCTGGAACGCTTGAAGAGTAGAGGAAATGTCATTCATAAGGTATTCCTTGAGATTGAAGCGGGTGAAGAACAGACAAGCCTGGAGATCGATTCAGCAGCCGGGGATCAAACACCAGGGAGGGCTGCAAGATGATGGAACGAAGAGTCCTATATTATTGGCTTCAGGGTTTATTTGAAATCATGCTCGGTGTTCCTATACTGCTTATTATTTATGTTTATCTCCCTAACGGATTGCCGCTCCTGCTCTGGCTAGTCGCGTTAAGTTTAATTTATACAATCAGTGCAGTTGGACGCAGAGCTTGGCACAAAGCCTCGAAATGGCAATTGTATAGTGCAGCTGCAGCAGCGGGACTCCTTTTTGGAGGGGCGACAGCCGGATTCAGCTTCACTGCTTTCATTCAGGCTTGTGTATGTTTTGCCACGATCATGAGAGCCTTTCTTTTTGTCAGAACGGAATTTAATCCTGCACCCAAGATGAATATGTACAGCTTTCCAATGACGGCTTACTTTGCTGCTTCTCTCCTGTTTCCAGCCGTACAATCGCTCAGCAGTTATGCATTCTGGATCAATGTATCGGGTATTGTGAGCTTGATCCTCGTTGTGCTTAAATCGAACCGTGAGATGTTGGATAGGGAAAATCATAATCGGATAAGGAATACGTTGACGAAGCTTACCTTATGGAAGAATAGGCTGTTTACGTGCCTGTTCCTGGCTGTTATCTTTGTTCTAGGATACGTGCCTCTTCCTTATAATGACGGCGCTGTGGGGCAGGCGATGTCTCGCTTTATATGGTGGCTGATGTACTGGTTGAATCCAGCTCCTGAGCCCTATACTCCGCCAGAACCAACTAGCCTGGTGACCAAACCTCCGATCCGAATTCAGGATTATTTGCCGACAGGGGAGACAGCGGTGTGGGCAAGAAATTCTGTGGAATTGTTGAGTTTTATATTCCTATCGGCAGTATTGGGCGGCATGATCTGGCTAACAGTATGGTTGATCCGTCATCGTACCAGGTTATTGCTGCAAGTAAGAAGCTGGCTTGCTGATACCTTCGGGAGGGAGAGTCTGTCCGGGGCTGGTTATGTCGATGAGCAGAGACGCCTGTTGGACTGGAAAGAGTGGTCAAGGGAACGATTCGTTCAATTAGGCCGCTTGGGAGGTCGTCTGATCCGGGAGCCTGGGTGGAGGGAGATGGGCGACAATAGTCAGCGAGTCCGCCGAGCTTATTACAGATGGGTGACCCGACTGCAACCGACACCCGAGCCTCACAAAACACCTCGCGAGATTGCGGAGCGGGTATCGACTCAGCGGCCGCTTATACAGGAAGAGAAGGAGCTCGTGAAGCTGTATGAGGAGGTTCGTTATGGTGGACGTAAACTGACTGACGACGAGATACAGGCGTTGCGACGATTATATGAGCAGAAGTAAGTATAATCGATCAATTTGAAATGATAAACTGGAGGTTATGTAGATGATCAATAGACC
>JARBUQ010000252.1 GCA_029239545.1 Paenibacillus sp. | reverse complement strand
CCAGCAGCTAAAGCGAGAAATATTGAACCCCACATGCTAATTCTCCTCCTTCAATCATTAACCTTCTATATCAGTCTATAAGTCAGGATTCTTTCGATCAATAAGGCTTTCTCTATAACAACCATAGGAATCACTTATACATTATTTTTATTTATTTTTTATAATCTATAGTTTTTGCCTATGGGCTTTATAGAAAAATGAAGATTGTTCATCCGTTTACATTTCAATAGACTTGTTATATGCAGCAGGTTCAGGTTCTCATATTTGTGGATCTGTTGTAATCATAAATAGGAAGTAGGGATTTTTACATGTTTAACGACAAGTCCGATTTACTAACTGCTGAGAACTCCGCTATTATTCTAGTAGACCATCAGCCTCAAATGCTTTTTGGCGTACAAAGCGCCGATCGCCAAACGATTATTAACAATACGGTTGGACTGGCTAAAACAGCTAAAGTTTTCAATGCGCCAATTATTCTTACAACGGTTGCTGCTGAATCGTTTTCTGGCCCTATTCATCCGCACATTCAAGCTGTATTTCCTGATCAAATGCCGATTGACCGAACAACAATGAACTCCTGGGAAGACGAAAACTTCGTGGAAGCAGTGAAGAAAACAGGTCGCAAGAAGCTGATTATGGCAGCACTGTGGACAGAAGTTTGTCTTGCTTTCCCTACAGTTTCAGCCATTAATGATGGATATGAAGTATACATCGTAACGGATGCTTCAGGCGGGACGACGACGGAAGCGCATAACATGTCCGTTCAACGCATGATTCAAGCAGGAGCCATTCCCGTGACTTGGCTATCTGTACTTCTTGAGTATCAGCGCGATTGGGCGCGTCAAGAAACGTATGATGCCGTTCTGGAGATTGCTATGCAACACAGTGGCGCCTACGGTGCGGGTATTGTTTATGCTCAAACGATGTTTGGCGGCCACGGAGGGTAACCTAAATTCGAAAGGAAGTATGAAACATGCCTAAATTAACAGTCGGAACAGAAAACGGGCAACCCATTGAATTATATTTTGAGGATCTTGGCGTAGGCAAACCTGTCGTTTTGATCCATGGCTGGCCGCTGAGCGGGCGCTCGTGGGAGAGTCAAGTTCCAGCGCTCATCGATGCAGGTTACCGCGTAATTACATATGACCGCCGCGGATTCGGACAATCCTCCCAACCGTGGAACGGTTACAACTATGATACGTTTGCTGCGGATCTCCATAAGCTGATTGAATATCTGGACCTTAAGGACGTGACACTGGTCGGATTTTCGATGGGTGGCGGAGAGGTTGCCCGTTACGTTGGCACATACGGAACAAGCCGTGTCAAAAAAGCCGTTTTGGCTGCTGCGGTTCCTCCGTTCTTCTACAAATCCGCTGAGCATCCGGAAGGTGGTCTGGATGAAAGCACCATTCAGGGCTTCCAAGACGGTTTGAAAAAAGACCGAATCGTCTTCCTTGACGGCTTCACTCACAATTTCTTTAAAGCAGGGGATAGAACCGACCTGGTCAGCGAGTCCTTCCGTGTTTACAACCTTGATATTGCTACTTACGCTTCGCCAAAGGGGACGCTGGATTGCGTTTATGCCTTCGGCCGGACGGATTTCCGTGGCGATTTGGCGAAATTTGATATTCCATTGCTTGTTATCCATGGCGATTCCGATGCGATCGTACCGCTTGAGGTAAGCGGTCAACTTTCCCACGAAGCTGTTGCAGGCAGTCAACTCGTCGTAATTGAAGGTGGAACACATGGTTTGAACGCGACTCACCCTGAAGAATTCAATACCGCTTTGATTCACTTCCTTAATACTAAATGAATGAACAGTCACGGGAATCATCAGTTACTTCATATAGAGTGCTTTCGAAACTTTTCATATAGGACTAAAGAGGAGAGTTAAAATAAACTAGTACCCATAGTATTGATGAAAAAGTGTGAACTGTGACCAATAAGAAGGACACTTTGAAAAAAGTGACCCTCTTGTGGGTCATTTGTGTTTTAATCTAGGTATGGATGAGGAGCGAGACGAAAATGGGGAAGTTGAAACGAGCCGTATTTACAGTAGAGCAGATGAGAAAGTTGGAGGCAACCCCCAACGCGTGACACGACCGATATTACCGATTATAGGTGTAGTCGCATGATTTGAGGGTCCTGATAAGTTCAGTGCAATCTTTGCTCATACTTGGGGTTCAAACAGTCTTCGCTGGCTTCGGAATTCCAGCGCTGTGATGCCTTCGGTATCCTTGAATATTCTCGTAAAATGCTTCACATTTTCGAATCCAACCTGATCACTGATTTCGTACACCTTCAAATCGGAGTGCACCAGTAGCTCCTTCGCCTTGTCCAGCCTTAACCGGCGAACATAGTTCGAGAAACTCTCACCGTAATATTCTTGGAAGGCTTGGCTGAAATACGAGTAATTGAGTGAGAAATGGTTGGACACGACCGCCATGTTCAAATCGTTGGCATAATTCGTCTGCAAGTAGGCGAGAACTTTTTGCATCGTATTTTGCTCCGTAGGCGCTTGCTCTTTCCGATCTTGGATGAACCGATCCAGACTATCGAGAAGCTGCTCGACGGCTATGTAATAATCTTCAAATCGATCGAAGTTCCCGATGTGACCAACATAGGCGTACGTGCTTAATAGACCGAGTACCTTATACCCGTAGATGCGGAACAACTTATCGAACAGCTCCTCGTTGAGCAGCTGGCTAATACGTTCCAGATAGCCGATCTCACAGCTGCTAATAATGCGAACATCGAGGATTTGATCGAGAAGCTGTTTAATTTCATCCCCGCGTCCCATTCCAATGAGATTCAATATTCGTTGAATCAACTCAACAGGAACGACATGCCGCTCATTGCGCTCACTTATGATGGTGTAGTCCAGCACATCGAGTTCTGGAAGCACAATACTGTATTTCAAGGTTTGCTTCGCTTGACTGTATGCCCACCTTATCTGCTCTATCCCTTGAACAGACTCGCTAATCGCGATTCGCAGCTGCGACTCATATACACTCAACCTCCACCGTTCCGCCAACTGGTAGAACATAACCGGATCGCGTGCGATCATAATCGTTCCGCCTTTTCCATCACGCGTGAGCATCCAATCCATATGCCCTTGTAACAGCTCAGCGATTTGATTCCTGAAAGAAGCAGCATCCGTACTGCTAGCCTGTGATCCTCCACCGCGTCGCGTAAGCAAGCCCAGCGTATATCCTGCATCCAACCAGCTAAAGCCGGCCTGCTCCAGCTTGTTCTGTGTTATCGCATCACCCACATCCTTCTGGGTCAAATGCTGGGTAACTAGCTCGGCAGCAACAAGGCTGGCATCTTCGCCCGCCTTGTCTGCTCGCTCTTCTCTCATCCTTATGTCCCGCATTAATCGCTCTAGGACGGCAAACAACTCCTCCCGTATCACAGGCTTCACGAGATAATCCTTCACAGCATAGCGAATCGCTTTCTGCGCATATACGAACTGATTATAGCCAGACAGCAGTACAATCTCGGGCCTTACGGGTTGCTCTTGCAGTTGCTCGAGCAGTTCGATCCCATCCATAATTGGCATTCGGATATCTGTGAACATAATATCCGCAGGCTCCTGGCTAAGCAGCTCCAGCGCCTCTTGTCCATTCTCGGCAAATCGGTAGTTGAACAGATTAGGAAACTGCCTCTCAATCACCGATTGCAAGCCCCTCCGAATGATCTTCTCGTCGTCGACGATCAGCAAGCTAATCATAGATGTCTAATCCCCCTCCCATGACCCGATACGGCAAAGTCATGATTATGCGTGTATAGCTTCCTTCCTGACTCTCGATCTGA
Source organism: Paenibacillus sp. (assembly GCA_029239545.1). Taxonomy (GTDB): domain Bacteria; phylum Bacillota; class Bacilli; order Paenibacillales; family NBRC-103111; genus Paenibacillus_AA. Next base: position 3,047 of record JARBUQ010000252.1, on the reverse strand, counting down.
ATCCCATATTCCGTCCCATAGCTCATCACTAAGCGTTGGTCCACATTACGCAGACCGATTCCATTGCTGTCCTGATTATCCTTGCGAACGACTAATTGCCGGACATCCTGGTATGCGGACTCTTCCATTCGTAGCATTCGATTCAATAAGCCCAGCTTCTCTTCCGGTATGCCGCAGCCGCTGTCAGTGATCTCTATGACACAGGCTTGATCACGCCGGACGGCAGAGATCGTAATGACAAGACTTCCGTCGCTGGAATGCATGCGGCTCATCCCATGCTTGATTGCATTCTCGACTGCGGGCTGCAGTGACATTTTGAGCGATTCCTGCTTGAGGCATTCCGGTGCAATCGACAATCGGAGATCAAGTCTTCCATCATAACGGATGTTCATGACGGATACATAATGCTGGACCTGCTGAATTTCATCGCTGAACATCACGTGATCCCGCTTCCATTCCATCGAATACCGCATCATACCGCCTAACGAGGTCATTATGTCCGATATAAGGTACTGCCCTTCAATCTCCGCCAGCATCTTGACGTTCTCCAGCGTATTGTAGAGGAAGTGGGAATCTATCTGATTCTTCAGCGCCCGAAGCTCGGCTTCTTTGCCTGCCGCCTGCCTAGCTGCCTGCTCTTGAATGAGCTCGTTAATCTTCAGAATGAGCTTACGGTAATGCAAGCCCAGCTCTCCTACCTCATCGGTACCGGTTATCGGCGGCAGCTCGACGTCGAAGTTACCGCTTCTTACCTGTTCCATCGATTCTCTTAACGCCTTAAGCCTGCGCAAAATCATCGCCTGCATCGAGTAAGACAGCAGTATGAGAAATGCCACTAGTAACGAAATGAGTACAATATAACGAACTCTCGAATGGTGAATGCCTTCCATCGTGTCCACAAGACTAACCATATTGACCAGATGTACGTCGATCGATGGAATATAGCTCTGAATCGCCAAGTAGGACTGCCCATTAACCTTGAACTGTACCGTCTCGTGATCTGTATTACTCGTCAGTTTCACGCTGTTCATCAATTGCTCCGCGCTGTGCTGCTCGAACACAGGTGAAGCCTTCAAGCTGAATACCTGTCTGCTCCTTGCTACTACGATCAACTGGGAGTTCATGTCCTGCACACTACTGAACGTTCGAGAGAAGAAATTCGACAGCTTCATCGATATCTCTAGAATCCCGTTATGTGTTGCGTTGTCCGCATATTTGAATTCCTGCAAGTACGTCATGAAGGGCTCATTCGGCGATGATTCGGATGGCACACCGGTGAGGACGACGTTATCCTGTATCTCCCACCAGGGCAAACCGCTCTGCTTCATCACCTCATCATGCCAAGGTTTGTCCTGAATACGTGATTCCTGTTGGATGACTGGCCAAATCTCATTCACATAAGGGTTGTCCGTGAACAACCGGACCTTCGTAATTCGTGGATTGTTGTACAGAAAATATTGAAAATTTCTGACCACTTCATTCTTAATATGAAGAACACGCGCTGTATCCTGTCGTTGTTGAATTTGCAGAAAATCGTTCATTTCCCGATTGGATAACGCAAGATGGCCGGTCCATTCCATCAATTCCACGCTATTCGCAATGTTCGTCTTTTCGACAGCCAGCACATTCTCGTTGTTCTTCGTCAATTCTTTCATTGCCTTGGCGGACTCTTCATTGAGCATATACCAGGAGAATAGAACAACCGGTATGAAGATAACGAACACAAATGACAGAATCAGTTTGACTTGAAGCGAAAGTTTAAACGTATATGCACTTATCCCCGATAACCAACGCATTGCCGCGAATCCCATCTCCTGCTTCACGTCCTGTGCTTCCTTTATAGAACTATTGATTGAGTGACTTCAGCTTCTGTACATTTCGTTCATAGGCTGCTTGGCGGCTAGCTTCGATGGCTTCTCGCTCCGTAAGGCTGTTCATATATCCGGTGAACAGTTGATCGAATTCAGCATCCGACTTGGACATCAGCAGCTTCGGCAGCGTCTCGCCCCAGAGCCAATCGTTTTGGCCTTCCGCAACACCTTCCTTCGTCGTCGTGTCCGGAACCAGATTGTCGAACCAGGTCATGCTGATCGTCTTGCCCCTCGTCCAATCGGCAATTTGTTTGGCAGGCTCAACATCAGGCGGGGCCCATGCTAGATTCATGTTCGTATCCATTAGCATCCAGTACATATAAAAAGCGCCGTATTTGCTATCGAACGCTTTGCGGTCGGTGTTGAGCAGATGCATGACCTCCGGCAGGAACTGATCTTTGCCTTCTATCGTATCGTAAGTAACGCCCTTCTCTCCAAAAAACAGATCCTTGTTCCCCTCTTCGCTGAGCAAATAGCTGAGGAAGGCAATTGCCCGCTTCTTCTCCTTGACGTTCTTCGAGATGAGCGTCACCGTCCAACCGGAGATGCCTGGCCCTGTAAGTGTTGGCGCATCATGCGCATCATTCGCCGGACCATCAATCGCGATATACACCTTATTCGGGTCTTTCTGATACAACGCTTGGTTAATTCCAGTAAAATCAGACCACTGATACAGCATGGCAAAATAGCGCCCTTGCGATATTTTTTCATCCTTTTCCAGTCGTTTTTCATCAAGATAGACATCTGTCGGCATCAGCCCGTCCTCATTCGCTTGGCGGAACACCTTCAGCCATTTCAGATAGGTTGGATCGCTTCGACGGTCGTACAGTTTGCCGTTTTTCTGCTGCGGAATTGCTAGGAAGTTCTGAAGATACTCTTCCAGCGAATAGTTGCCGGTTTCCGTAAATTCATGCAGGCCGATCGGAATGAGCGACTGGCCGTCCACTTTCGGAAACTTCTCCTTCGCAGCCTTCAGCGCGCCGAGAAACCCTTCCGGCGTGCTCATATCCGGCTTCCCGAGTGCTTCATACATGTCTTTCCGAACAACAAAGGTCTGATTAGAAGTAAAAAGCTGACCATATTTTTGATAGTCCTCAGGGGATGAAGATGCATTCGGGTAGGTATACACATTGCCGTCAGCCTGTGTATACCAGCTCAGCTTCGTGGGGTCTGCGA
>JARBUQ010000251.1 GCA_029239545.1 Paenibacillus sp. | reverse complement strand
AGCGACAGCGATATACTAACACCTTCAGCATCAGTAATTCGTCCTTCACGGTCCACTACCTCATGACTCTCCGTTTCATAAAAAGCAATGACGCCCTGATCGAATTGTCGGATGATTTCCTCGCATAATAAATTCGGTGCTTCCGCATCGGTAATAACAATGAAATCATCCCCGCCAATATGGCCTACGAAGTCGAAGGAATGTCCACACGTACGAGATGCCTCCTGTAATACATCCGCCGTAAACTGAATCATTTGATCGCCTTTATGAAACCCGTATCGGTCATTGAACCATTTGAAGAAATCAAGATCCGCATAGATCACAGAGAACGTCAGCCCCTCTAACAATCTTTTGGTCAACTCTCGTTGAATCTGAACGTTTCCCGGCAGTCCTGTCAAAGGGTTGGCAACACGCGCATATTCCACACGTGCTTTCGTGATCGATTCAAGAATCGATCTTATGGATGCCGTACCCAGATAGCGGCCTTCGCTTGTAATAATTACATAATCGTACAATTGGTTAATATCGCGCGACGTAGCCATCTGTGATACTTGATCCAAAGAAATTTTCTCGTCGACGATCAACGGATGATGATCCATAAGCTGGCTGATGGGTCTGCTCCAATATAAGGAGATTCCATATTGTCCAGCAAGCTGCTGGAACAGCTTATCCCTCATGATTAGCCCCATCGGGACGCCATGTGAGACTATGACAGCCCCAATCGCCCGTTCATTGCCTTTAAAATAATTTGCCACTTCAGAGATATAGGTTTCCGGCGCGAAGCTTGTAATAGGGGTAGCCAGCTGTCCGATGGTCATTCGTCCGTTCGAGCTCTTCCATCTTCGCTGCCTCAGTATCTGCTCCGTTAAACGTTTATCCATCGTTACCATTTCGGCAGACGGCTTCCCAATTAAATAACCTTGACCGAAATGAATGCCCATTTGCATCAGCTTCATTAATTCTTCCGTCTTCTCGATCCCTTCAGCAATAATCCGAATGTTCATTTTCTCAGCGAAAGAGACGAAGGTTTCCAATATATTTTCTTTAATTTTGTCCTTGTGAATGTTCTGAATGAGCGAACGGTCCACTTTAATGAAATCGGGTTGAAGCTCTGCGATCGCCTGAAGAGAGGAGTATCCAGCTCCTGCGTCATCAATGGCAATTTGATAGCCTTGACTGCGGTAATGCTGCAGCAGCTTCTTCGTTGTGGAGAAATCCTCGATAGAGCTTCGCTCGGTTATCTCGAACACTACATTTTGCGGCTTAAGACCACGTGCTTCAAGAAGCTTAAGCGTCTGTCCCGGCGTGAATTGCGGGTCGTGGATTACGTGGGCTGGAATATTAATGAATACCTTCTCTGAATCCTGAAGCTCAATACAGCCAGCGATTGCTTTTTCACGTGCAAGGCGATCCAGCATATATAACATGTTCTCCCGTTCAGCGAACTGAAACAAGGAGACCGGCGAGTGAAAGACAGAGTCAGAAGGGCCTCTGGTAAGCGCCTCATATCCGAATATTTTGGCATCCTCAAAAGAAACAATCGGTTGGTAAACCGAAGTAATCAAATGTTTCTCCATAATATCAAGAAACTCATTCACTTCGCTTGAGGTGTCTGACTCCTCCTGCTGCCTTGCCATTCCGATCGATTGCTTCACAGCTCTGTAAATTACGGTGTCCATGTCTGTCTGCATATGATCAGACAACAGAGCAGTCCCCATCTGGAGCTCCAGCGACAAATCCGTTTGTTCCGGGCTTATTGTCAGGAGCAGCATCCGTTCGATATCCAGCTTAATCCTGACCGCTATTTCAAGCAGATCCTTCGTCTGGCGCTCACCTGACTGTTTGCGATTCATTGCAACAAAAAACAGAAAATCATCGCCCATGCTGCACACTTTGAAGATAGAGGGATTTTGAGCCTGGAGCTTTAATATGCAAGTTTTGATCGTCGACAGGACATGTTCGCAATATGCCCTGCCCCGCTTATGCTCCCATTCATGGAAGTGAATAATATCAATATATACTAAGCCTATACGGCTTCTCTTCCAATGGTGCTTAATGTGTTCCAGCTCCTGGCTGTCTAAACGGAACATGCTGATCCCTCGCAGTGCGAAAATGGTCGGATTAGGGGATACGAGTAAAGCTATGCATTCAGGTCAGGACGTTTTCCTCTTACAAGATACACTACACTTTCACCTAAATTCGTAGCATGATCCGCCATGCGCTCCAAATAATGACTGACGAAGCATAACAGGATGGATTGGTTAACCGTCTTCGGATTGTCCATCATGAATACGAATAACTCACGCATAATTTGGCTGTGCAATTGGTCGACATCATCGTCCATTTTAGCCATCTTGTAAGCCAGCTCTACATTCTCATTCACATAAGCATCGATGCTCTCATGAGTCATTAATTGGACGATCTCCGCCATTCTCGGGATATCAAGAAGCGGTTTGATAAGCGGATCATCTCCGATACGAAGTGTAACCTTGGCAATATCTACAGCCAGATCAGCCATCCGCTCCAGGTCACTTGCCATCCGGAAGGCAATAATAATCCGGCGTAGATCCTTAGCAACTGGCTGTTGAGTAGCAATAAGATTCGTGCCAATCTCGTCGATCTGCTCTTCCATCGCATTAATAGCAGGATCAGCAGCAATAATGGAGCGAGCCAGTTCAAGATCTCCCTCCTTCAGTGAGCGTACGGAATCAATAATGGCAAGCTCTACTTTACCGCCCATCTCGATTAATTGCTTACGCAGCCCGTTCAAGGCCGTGTCGAATTGTTGACGCTTCATTACCATAACAAGGTCCCCCCAATCGATATAATCAGCCGAATCGGCCTGTAATATAATCTTCCGTACGCTGATCCTCCGGAGTAGAGAACAGCTTAACCGTTTCAGCGAATTCTATGACTTCCCCATTAAGGAAAAAAGCCGTTTGACTGGATACACGGGCAGCCTGCTGCATATTGTGCGTTACGATTACGATGGTGTACTGATCCTTCAGCTCTTGAATCAATTCTTCAATCTTCAATGTTGAGATAGGATCGAGAGCAGAGGTTGGTTCATCCATCAGCAGAATCTGCGGATTAACCGCCAGTGCACGAGCAATACATAGTCTCTGCTGCTGTCCGCCAGATAAGCCGTAGGCAGATTTCTTCATGTAGTCCTTCACTTCTTCCCATAATGCTGCAGAACGAAGGCTTCTCTCGACGATTTCATCCAATTCGGCTTTCTTCGTAACACCATGAATGCGAGGCCCATAGGCCACATTCTCATAAATGGATTTAGGGAAAGGATTCGGCTGCTGAAATACCATTCCTACATTTTTGCGAAGCAGCTCTACATTCACATCTGAATCATAAATGTTCGTTCCATTAATCATGACTTTACCCGTGATATTCACATGTTTGGTCATATCGTTCATTCGATTCAAAGTGCGCAATAACGTGGACTTCCCGCAGCCTGAAGGGCCGATGAAGGCCGTGATCGATTTCTCTCCAATCGCCATTTTGACATGCTTCAGAGCTTGAAACTCTCCGTAGAATAAATTCAGTCCCTCGATATCGATGATGGCCATGAAGGAACCCCCCTTAAATTTTCTTCTGATATTTGTTGCGCAGATAGATGGCAAGTGAATTCATACTGAGCAGCATGACAAGCAACACTATAATGCCGGCAGCAGCTACGTTCTGGAATTCGGCCTGAGGCAAACTTGACCAGCTATAGATTTGGATGGGCATCGCCGTAAACCCGTCGAATATGGAATGCGGCAGAAAAGCAATGTAGGAAACTGCCCCGATAACGATCAGTGGTGCGGTTTCACCTATTGCCCGGGACAACGAAAGAATAGCGCCGGTCAAAATACCGGGTATTGCTGAAGGCAGTACGACCCGAACAATAGTCTGCCACCTTGTGGCTCCTAGCGCGAATGAGGCATGACGCTGGTTCATCGGAATAGCGCGAATCGCTTCCTGGGAAGCCACGATAATGATCGGAAGAATGAGCAGTGTCATCGTCAAAGCGCCCGATAGGATGCTGCGCTCCAATCCGAGCACGCGGACGAACACGGTTAATCCCAATAATCCATATACGATCGAGGGAACTCCGGCCAAATTGGCGATATTGGTCTGAATCACTCTGCTGAACCATGTGTCCTTGGCGTACTCCTCCAAATAAATCGCAGTGGCCACTCCAATGATAAAGGTAAGCGGAGTCGTGATCGCCATCAGCCAGATCGTCCCGAAGAAGGCGGCTTTGATCCCGGCATTCTCAGGGATACGCGAGGAGAAGTTCGTTAGGAAATCCCAGTTGATCCATCCGATTCCTTTGAACAAAACTTGTCCCAACAGCAAGACCAAGGCCAGCACGCCTATACTCGTGGAAAGAAAGAACAGACCATGGAACAATTGATTCTTGCGTTTGCGTTTCAAAATATGCTTGAGCTCGCTAGAGGGTTGCATCAATAGTCCTCCTTAAACTTTCTGGAGATATAACCTGCGACAATGTTCATGAACAGAGTTAGCAAGAACAACGTTATACCGACCGCATAGATCGTCAAATATTCCACGGTTCCATGCTGGGTATCGCCTGAGCTGACTGCAACAATATAAGCGGTCAGGGTCTGGATGCTTTCGAGCGGGTTGTAGGACATCTGGGACAGATTGCCCGCAGCCAGTGTTACGATCATAGTTTCTCCTACCGCCCGGGACAGTCCCAGTACGAATGAGGCAACAATCCCGGAGAAAGCGGCTGGAACTACGATCTTAATGGCCACCTCAAGCTTCGTAGAGCCCAGTGCATAAGCAGCGGCCCGAAGCGAGCGCGGAACCGCCATCATCGCATCCTCACTCAGCGAAGAGATCATAGGAATAATCATAATCCCTACTACAATCCCGGCGCTTAAGGCATTAAAGATGTCAGTTGAGGGAAGGATAACTTTCAATATGGGTGTGACAAAGGTAAGCGCAAAAAATCCATACACGATCGTGGGAATGCCCGCTAATATTTCAAGCACCGGCTTTAACACCGCGCGAACGCGGTCCGGCGCGTATTCGCTAAGATAAATGGCGCTTCCAAGCCCAACAGGAAGCGCAACAATGCTGGCCAGGAAGGTTATCATCAAGGTTCCGGTTAGAAGCGGCAATACTCCGAATTCTGGGTCGGAGAACAAAGGTGTCCATTTGGTTCCCGTGATGAAATCCAGGAAAGGAACCTCTCTGAAAAAGCCTATCGATTCAATAACCAGGATGAGTACAATCCCGATTGTGGTTAGAATCGAAATGACAGCGAAGAGCAGAAGCAGTTTAGGCATAATTTGCTCTATAGAGAGCCATTTCTTTTTTTGTTTATACGATGCCTTCTGGATTTGCGGCATACTGCAGCCCCCTGACTACAAGGATTAAACAAGCGGATAACCGTGGAGCTTCAAAGGTTGGATCGACCTTCGTTGCGCCACGGCTTTTCAATGAATGAGGCCTTACTTTACAGCTTCAAGATTTTTGTTGTACATGTCTTGAGGCAGCTTAATGTATTTGGCGGCTTCAACCAGCTTTTGGCCTTCAGCGCTATTGTAGTATTTAATGAATTCCTTCACATGCGGTTTAGCCAACGCGCTCTTCAACGGATAGATGAAAATCGGGCGGGAAAGCGGCTTGTAGGTCAGCTTCTCAATCGTATCATGGGTCGGTGCTACAGCCGGAGCAGCTGCGTCAACTTTAATCGAAACTGCATTCAGCTTGCTCTCATTCTCTTTGAAGTAGGAGAATCCGAAGTAGGCCATCGCGAATTCATCACCAGCTACACCTTTGACCAACACGTTATCGTCTTCGGATGGCGTGAAATCGGTCCGGGATTCCTTTGCTTTGCCATTGATAGCTTCTGTGAAAAATTCGAATGTTCCGGATGCTGTACCAGGGCCATAGAGCTTGATTTCCTTGTCTGGCCACTCGGGACGAACTTGATTCCACTTCGTGATCTTGCTGTCTTTCTCCCAAATCTTCTTCAGCTCAGCAACGGTCATTTCGGTGGCGAAAGTATTTTTCTTGTTTATTACAACCGTAATACCGTCATAAGCTACTGGCATTTCTACTACTTCTTCATTTTTCGCTTTCAAATCTGCTATTTCCTGATCTTTTATTTTACGGGAAGAATCCGCGATTTCGATTTCCTGGCTGATCAGCTTCTTGAGTCCATTGGAGCTTCCGGATTCGCCGACTGTCACTTTAACGTCCTTGTTCTTTTTCATAAATTCTTCAGCAATGGCTTGAGAAATCGGGAACACAGTCGATGAACCGTCAATTCTGATATCACCGGACAGCTTGACAGCGGGCTCAGCCGATTTGGTTGGAGTGCTGGTGCTTCCACCTGCGTTAGTTGTTGGAGTATCGGAATTTTTCTCCCCGCAAGCTGCCAGTAATAATACTGCTGTAGAAAGTATGATTGTTCCTTTTGTCCATGCCTTTTTCATGATTTTTGACCACTCCTTCGTATTTGTGCTTACAACGTAATACTAACGTCCTACTGTTTTCGCAATTTTCATGATTTGTAAACGCAGTGTAAAACTTTCGGTGGTTTTGTTTCATTGCTCATATTCCGCTTAACATTTAGCGTAATAGATTTTACAAGCACAGCTCCCGGTGCGCGCTGCAAAGTAATATTGCCTAAACGATTTACAATCGTCTTACATAACCCATGCTGTCTGTTAATGTTCACCTATTAAAATGAAAGAAAAGAGACATGGAACAGGGGAGCTGGAGAAAATATGAAAAAGCTAGTATCGCTATATCGTACAATACGTCTATCCATGAGAATGAAATTGATCCTGAGCTTCACTCTAATTGTTACTTTGTTCGCAGCGGCAGGATG
>JARBUQ010000250.1 GCA_029239545.1 Paenibacillus sp. | reverse complement strand
TGAGCAGGGCAGAGAGCACCAGCGCGCAAGCAATCGCAGAGAGCATGATCTGGCGATTCACATCCGTAACCGGTTTCAAATGGGCAAATCGATATGGCGCCTTGTTGATGTACATAAAATCATTGTAATCTGATTTGAATAAATGATATTCATGATCTTTGTTTTTCAGTGAGGTCTCGGAATTCGTACCTGGGTTAAGCTCGTGAATGACGTCCAGAAGATCCCATTTCTCTTCCGTATTCAGAATAATATTGCGGTTCTGATCCATGACAATGAGGGATGAGCCTTGCATCATAGCTTCCTGGTTTACCTTTTGCATCAGCTTGTCTATTTTTAGGAATACGAGCACGTTAAGACTGGAAATCTGGTTGCTGCTCATGACCGGAATCAAACTGCGTACATTTCCCGTGCTGGTCGTTGTGAACGATTGAGTTGGAAATACGCGGAGCGGGTGTTTCGTTTCGGATAATGTATTCCAGAAATCCTCATTATAGGCAGGGTTGGCATAAGAGGTCCGCAGCAGCTCCTGCAGAGATATAGTCCCTAATCTGGTAATGGCAAGATCGGAACCCTGATGAAAAATAACGACGTCCTCAACGTAGTCAATGGTTGAGATAAGGGAACGAATGTTCAGATGCGTGAGATACGCTTCGTGCATGTCCACGGATCCATCTCGCTTCCACGCGTTATAGGACAACATCTGGATGGAATAAAGAATATCATTAATATTCTTAAAGCTGTCATCAAAGAGGCGGACCATGTTTTTGACCACCAGCTTATTGTTCTCCGTGACTTGTTGATAAATATCGGTCAGGGAGTTTCGGTACACAAGGTAGTTGGACACAAACATGGTAACCGCCACCAGCAGCAAGGCGAGAAAAATTTGCAGCAATCCTTTGTTCATTATGGCCTTAAGCTTGGGCAGCATGGCCCTACCCCCATCGCATGAGAAAGATGTCGTACCCTAGACTATTCTACACAAACGAATCTAACCCTTTTCGGAACCGAGTAAAACTCCTTTGGCAAAATATTTTTGGGCGTAGGGATAAATAAGCAGCACGGGCACCATGGATACAAAAATAGTCGCATTTTTCATCGATTGCGGCGTTATGGTTGATTTATCAATCAAGCTGTTCTCCTGCACGGCACCGAAATGGAGCATCTCACGAAGCACGACCTGCAGCGGGTACAGCTTGGGATCGTTCAAATAAATCATCGGGATAAAAAAGCTGTTCCAGTGTCCGATGAAATAGAACAGGCCGATGGAAGCGAGCGCCGGCTTGGATAGCGGAAGGATAATGCTGCGCAGGATCCGGAATTCAGAGGCGCCGTCAATCAGCGCAGACTCCCGTAGAGAGTCAGACATGGACTCATAGAAGCTTTTGAGAATGAGCAGCTCCATGGTCCAGATCGCATTCGGAAGCACGATGGCCCAGATGCTGTCAATCAGGTGCAGCTTCTGAACGATTAAGTAGGTAGGAATAATGCCGCCGTTCAAAAATAAAGTTAATACGATCGCGACCATAAAAAAATTTCGTCCAAAAAAGCCAGGTCTCGACAAAGGATAGGCCGCGACCGCCGTCATTGCCAGATTAATAAAGGTCCCTACACTAGTGTAAATAATCGTGTTCAGATAAGATCTGGGAATTCTGGGGTTTTCAATGATTTGCTTATATGCATCAAGATTAAAGCCCCGTGGCCATAGAAATACCTTATTTTGCACGATGGAGGCTGTGTCGCTGAATGAAATCGCAATAATATAGACAACGGGATAAATCGTTACAATACCTACGAAACTCAACAGGACAAAGAGGAATGCGTCAAAAAAAGTATATTTGGGCTGTAATGCTTTCTTCGTTACCATAAGGCTCTTCCTCCTGCTTTCTTGCTAATAGCATTAGTAAGGAGCAGCATGCATAAAGCAATAAGCGACTCGAATAAACCGACTGCTGCTGCGTAGCTGTAGTTCGTTTCCAGTAATCCTTTGCGGTAGACGTAGGTGGAGAACACGTCAGCGACCTCATAAGTCATCGGATTATAGAGGAGAAGCACCTTCTCATATCCTACGCGGAATACAGAACCCGATTTGATAATGAACAGGATCAGAATCGTAGGCATAATACTTGGAATGGTAATACGTCTAATCATCTGAAAACGGCTGGCCCCATCCACTTTGGCTGCTTCGTACAGGGTAGGGTCAATTCCGGCAATCGCCGCCAAATAAATAATGGCCTCGAAGCCCATATGCTGCCATATTTCCGAGGATATAAATATCGTTCGGAACCATTCTGGCGCCGCCAGAAAATAAATCGGAGTAAAGCCCAGCCATTGAAGCACCTGATTCACAAGCCCATGCGTGGGCGAGAGGAAGTCGGTGATCATGCTGCTGATGATGACAACGGACAGGAACGTAGGCAAATAGCTGAACGTTTGAATCGTTTTCTTGAATTTCGCATGACGGACTTCATTCAGCAGAACAGCAAACAGGATTGGAAACGGAAACGCCCATAACAGAGTAAACAAGCCCAGCAAAAATGTATTTCGGAATAGCAGCCAGAAGTCATGGCTGTCGAAGAAGCGCTGGAAATGCTCGAAGCCTACCCATTCGCTGCCCAGGATGCCTTGGTATACGCTATAATCCTTGAAAGCAATAATGAGTCCGTAGATCGGTCCGTATCGGAACAAAATATAAAAAACAATACAAGGGATGAACAGGATCAAAAGCTGTCGATCCCGGTATATGTGCTGCAGAATTGCTTTGAGGCGTGAGTTGGAAACGGTTTTTGCAGGCCCTTTAGCTATGGGTTGTGCAGGTTGCATGCTGGGCTTCCTCCTATCTTAAGAACAGAGCACCCGGGACAATAATTCTCCCCGAGTGCTTCTGGTCAAGTTGAACCGGTTGGGACTTGCAGCCGTTATTTGGCTTCAGTGAATCGTTTTTGTGCAGCGTTGTAAGCATCAGCGATCTTTTGCGAGCCGAGCTTTTCTGCGGTTTGCTGCCATTCCTTCCATTGCGCTTCACCGGATTCTTTTTTCATCACATACTTGGTGGCAAATTCGTTAGCTGCCTTGTCGAGCGACGCTCTCAGGTCGGCAATGGTTTTGGTTTCATCATCGGTAAACTTCAGAAGCGGGTCGAGAGGCTCGTATTTTTTTGCTTTGTTGATCTTGTCCTGAGCCTCTTGTTCTTTCTCGGTATAGGCAAAATATACGCTGCGCTTATCCGGACGGAAGTACATGCCTTCCAGCCACATACCGTATTTGGTCTCAAGCACTTTGATATCTACAAGTGGAACGTCCTTCAGTTCTGGATAAACCGGTTTGTTGTTCTCCAGCTTGAAGGTTTCTCCTTCGATTCCCATGGACAACAGCAGGGAGCCGGACGGGCTGGTTAAGTAGTCCAGCAGCTTCAAAGCAGTTTCCTTGTTCTTGCCGTTCGATACGACAGTCCCGAAGTTAGAGATTTGCGGTAATGTCCGTACGTTGCCTGTTGGGCCGACCGGGTTGGCGTATCGCAGGTTATACTCCGGCGTTGTTGCTTTCACTTGATTGGCGAAGGAATCCAGCCTTCCTATCCAGTCGAAGGTAACGAATGACTTGTTGCTCGTTGTCATCTTCGCTGTCCAAGAAGCATCCGTATCGGTGATGAATTCGGGATCGAGCAAGCCTTCATCGTACAGCTTCTTCAAAAAGTCGAGCATGCTCTTATATTCTGTGGACGTGTATACTTGCTTCCATGTTTTGGATTTCTCCTCAAAGTAAACCGGGAACTCCGTGCTGCCGATGCCCCAGCCGTAAGCCCAATCCTTGAAGATGTTTTCTTTGGTCTTGGAAGCATACGGGTATGATTGCGGGTAAGCTGCTTTCAGCTTTTTGAGTGCATCATAAAACTCGTCTGTATTGGTCCACTCCTTGATGCCCAGCTTGTCGAATATATCTTTCCGATACAGGAAGCCATGGTTCACATCCCGGTTCAAGCCGTAGATCGGCCAAGTGTACAGATTGTTTTTCTCGTCCGACCAGGATTTCATCACCCAGTTATTGTCGGGGTTGCTAGCGTACAGCTTATTGAAGTTAGGCAGATCCTTTAAATAAGAATTAATAGGTGTAAGGGCTCCTTGACCGCCCATCTTGTTCAATTCTGCAACGCTCAGACCGTGCCATATATCCGGAAGATTCCCAGAGGCCACAACAACCTTCAGCTTGTCTTTGTAGGTTTGGGAAGAATAAGCCTGGATGTCGAGCTTAATGCCTGTTCTCTTCTCAATCTCCTTCACAACCATAGAGTTGGCGAGATTCATGTTCTCGCTTACAAGCATCCATGTGAGTGTAGTCGGTTGGCTGACGATTGGCAGCTTAATCCCTCCTGTATCCCCATAGTTCACGGAAGACACTTGGGGTGTGGGTGATGCGGCGGTTTCCGTATTCCCCTCTTTGGTCCCCCCGCATCCTGCAATCAAGGCAGCGGTAAGCGTAAGGACTAGTGAAATCTTCAACTTTCTGGACATTCCTTTTTTCCTCCCTTTTTGTGTACACAATTATCATCGCCGCTCGAATGGTAGGATCGGCAACGCTCTCCTGTATAGTAGGATAGCAAGTAGAGATACGTAAATAAAGCGTTTTCATTCAACTTTCTATTTCCTCATATTCTTCCTTCAGATCGAGTGAAACCTTATTATAACAAGGGTTTATCGTATGTAGAAAAAGCTAAAGTGGCGAAAATCATAAAAAGCATATAGAAAAGCAAACGACCTCGTCAGTTGTGGATTCTTGTCCCTGAGTGTAGAAGATTATCTCATAATTTTAAAAAATGTGTCTAAAAAAAGCGGGTAAAATGTTGAAAACATGGACATCCTGTATTTTTTGCAACCTTTTCCATTTCATCGCGTCTAAACTAAGGTCGACAATATAGAAGAAGGATGGAGAGTATGTTGAAAATGCGCAAGTGGATGATTGCTGTACCGTGGATGTTAGTAGCTATTTTGTTAACGGTTTATATCGTATCGCCGAAGGCTAATGCTGGTGTATCCTCGACGACGATGACTATATGGCTGAAAGAGAACGAACCGTCTGCAACGGTGGATGGGCGCGTGGTAGCATTGGACATGCCCGCTCTGGCCAAGGTGGGGGATATTTGGTACATACCTGTAAGGTTTTTGTCTGAACAGATGGGCTTCGAATTGAAGTGGAACAATAAGACGAACCGTATAGACATTGGCACGTCTAAATCCAAGATCGAGGTCGATATTAGTAAAGAGATGATCTATGTAAACGGGTCGCCTTTGCCTTTTAAAAATTCAGCTAAAGTAATCGATGAGAGACTTATGGTAGCCGAAACTTGGTTGAATGATTTCTTTGGCGCCAAATATTCGTACAATGCCGCTGAGAAGCGTATGGAAATTTTCTACGTGAAGCGTCCTCAGACATTAACCAATGATGCTACCAGCAACTCCAAGCCGGTCGCTCGATTCACATTCGGGAAACCTACATACCGAATCGGAGAACCGGTGAAGTATGTGGATCTAAGCTATGATCCGGATGCCGAAGGATTGACATACGAGTGGAAGGGCAAGGAAGAAGCTTTCTACAAAGCGGGCAAATACCTGGTGACGTTGAAGGTTACCGATGGTAAAGGTCTGGTTAGCGATATGTACTCGCGCTATATTGAAGTACAGAATCAGACTATGTTCTCGACGGATCTGGAGCGTCAGCTGTACACTTCGCCAGTAGGTACCATTATTAAAGCTAACTGGCCGATGCTGTATGCGCACTTCCTGGAGATCCCTGAATTGCCCAAGAAGGTGACCGAGGACCGCTCCCGCACGATGCTCATGAGTGATGGGCCGGAGACGTTCTATGAGAAGGGCATTCTGTATCAGGATACCCTGAACGGCAAAGGAAGATTATACGCCAGTCACATGAACGGGATGGATGAGAAGGTGCAGTTCGTGATCATGGCAACCAATTCGGGCACGAAGCCAGTCACCATTCGCACAACGAACAGAGGGGAAGTATATCCTTCCATCTATGCCCATCTGATCGGTCATCAATCTGCCGTAGAATTTATGACCAACGATAAGATTGATGAGAAGCTGACGATACCAGCAGGTCAGACGCGCGCATATATTCAAATGCCGGACTTCCATCCGGGCCAAGGGATGAATGCTCTCTATGATGTAGAGACGGACGGACCGATCCAGTTCTCCTTCATGGCTATGGATGCTGTAATCGAGACACCGATCTCGTTATATCCGCTGCTGTATAAGCCGCTGCCATTTGATGGTCACATCCGTGGTACGTTCCCGATTACGGAGAAGCGTTGGGATATCGATGCCAGCTCGTTCACCAAAGCTTCGCGAATCGTATTCGGTGACAATATAAGCGATCCGAATCAGGAAGGCTACGATGTATTCCGCCAGCAAAAAGTGTACGAGGATGGCAACTACGGTGTCGTCTACAAGATTCATCTGGATAAGCCCAGACGGATGGCTGTTCTGTTGCTGGCCAGGGGGGGAGCCTTCAAGGGACCGCTCAAGTTCAATGGAGAATTGGTGTTAGTGCCGCAATCCGGGGTTATCACCGCGTTCGAGCAGATCCAGGTGCTGCACAGAACGGATGGCACTGAGCCATCGCTGGAAATAGAGTATATTCCGCCTTCAGGATCTGCGTTTCCGGTCGATTTGATTTTTTATCCGCTGGATGATGTGAAATAGTTAGTTCTCTGCCAGCTATACGCCAAAAGGTTGCCGCCCTACTAGGGACGGCAACCGTTTTTGTTTGCGATCCTGTTGGAAAGTGTAGGTTTCCGATTGTGTTGGGCGATGACTGATGGGTAGTAGGTGGCTTCTAGGAGTGGTGTGGAGTCAGGTTAAAA
>JARBUQ010000249.1 GCA_029239545.1 Paenibacillus sp. | reverse complement strand
TTGGCTGATGGTCCGGTTATTCAGAGAGCCTCAGAACGTGCGCTTAAGCATAAGATAACAATTCTGGATTGTATTCGAGCAGCACGGCAAGCCCGTGAGCGGGGTGTACAGCTGCCTTTTATCCTGTTTACTTATTATAATCCCATTCTAAGACTTGGTTTAGAACGCTTTTTCGATTTGTTGAAGGAAAATGACATCAGCGGGATGATCATACCCGATCTACCCATCGAAGAGGATGCGCCGGTTCGCAAGCTTGCAATCGAATATAATATTCACCTGATCCCTCTGGTAGCTCCAACATCAGCGGCCAGAATTGAGAAGATCGCTGCCAACGCTTCAGGATTTGTCTACTGTGTCTCTTCGCTTGGGGTGACTGGCGTTCGCTCTGAATTTTTCGCTGGAATTGATGAATTCCTTAACACCGTTAAACGTTCTACATCGCTGCCAATTGCGGTTGGCTTCGGAATCTCCAATCATGAACAGGTGGCTCAATTCTCCAAGACCTGTGATGGTGTTGTCGTGGGCAGCGCGATCGTTCGTTGTATTGAAGATGCGATTCCGCTTCTTGACGAGCCTACGACACATGAGCAAGGTCTCTTGCAAATTCGGGATTTTGTGAGAAAATTGAAAAGCGGCGAATAGGCTAATTCTGTCTGCGCTGTTCCAAGCAAGTATAATCTAGCACAAGAGGTGAAATTGGAGTGAAACCGAAGCAGAATATAGTTCATTTACCTGTATACCAACCTGGCAAACCGATTGAAGAAGTAAAGAGAGAGCTGGGATTGAAAGAAGTAACCAAGCTTGCCTCCAACGAAAATCCGTTCGGCTGCTCACCCAAGGCCAAGGAAGCTATTATTGCTGAAGTCAATAATACAAGCCTGTACCCGGATGGCGGCGCAGTGGAATTAACCAAAGCGGTTGCCAGTCATTTCAATGTGGAGACGAACCAGGTCATATTCGGAGCAGGTTCTGATGAGATTATTCTGATGATCGCTCGTGCGTATCTGGTACCAGGTGATGAGAATATTATGGCGACACACACGTTCCCTCAGTACAAGCATAACGCTGAGATCGAGAACGCGGTATGTATTGAGGTTCCTTTAATTGATGGTACACATGACCTTCAGGGGATGCTGGATCGAGTTACTGATCGCACCAAAATTATATGGGTTTGCAACCCGAATAACCCTACTGGCACAATCGTAACTCACGAGCAGCTGGCCGCTTTCTTGAAGAAGGTTCCGTCTGATGTTTTGGTCGTTCTGGATGAGGCTTATGCAGAGTATACGGTTAGCGGCGATTATCCGGACGGGTTCGAGCTCATCCGCCAATACAAAAACGCGATTCTGCTTCGCACGTTCTCCAAAATATATGGACTGGCTTCACTGCGTATCGGTTATGGAATCGGCCATCCTGATGTGATTCATACGATTAACCAAGTACGGGAGCCGTTCAACACTACTCGTTATGCGCAATCAGCGGCAAAGGCTGCTCTTGCTGATGAAGCTTTTATTCAGGATTGCCGTCAAAAGAATGCGGATGGAATCCAATACTTGCAAGGTGAATTCAACCGTCTGGGCTTGTCTTATTACCCGGCTCACGGGAACTTCGTCATGGTGGACGTGCAGCGTCCGGCCAAGCTGGCGTTTGAAGGCTTGCTTCGCAAAGGCTTCATCGTGAGAGGCGGACATAACCTGGACTTCCCTACCAAGCTTCGCGTTACGGTGGGCAGTCGTCAGCAGAATGAACAATTTATCCAGGCGCTTGAGGCCGTACTAACTGAAATTACAGTCCAAGCCTAATCCTATACCAGAAGAGTGAAGCGAATGACTAAGATTTCTATATTTGGGGTTGGTCTGATGGGCGGCTCGCTTGCACTTTGTTTCAAGGGCAAGCCGGGCCTCCATATTATTGGTCATACTCCCGATCCTCTAGAGGCTGATAAGTTTTTGAAGCGTGGCGTTGTGGATCAAGCGACAACCTCGATAGAGGAAGCAGCGGAGGCAGCGGATTTTATTTTCCTTTGTGTGCCTGTCGGCATCCTGGAGGAATACTTGCATAGAATCGTTCAGTGCAAGCTGAAGCCGGGCTGTATCATATCGGACGTTGGGAGTACAAAAGCTTCCATTACTCATTGTGCCGACCAGTTGGGCAGAACGGATATTCACTTTATAGGCGGTCATCCGATGGCGGGCTCCGAGCGTTCAGGCGTGGAGGCTGCAAGCTCGCATCTCTATGAGAATGCCTTCTACGTTCTGACACCGGGAGCCAGTACGCCTGAACAAGCCTATATGCGGCTTGTTGAGCTGCTTCAGTATACCAAAGCCCAAATCGTGCGTGTGGACGCACTGGAGCATGATCTGATAGCCGGAGCGATCAGTCATTTACCTCATATTATTGCAGCAGCGCTTGTTAACCAAATTGCTGACTACAAGGATACGAATCCCTTGTACGAAAGTCTTGCGGCAGGCGGTTTCCGAGATATTACGCGGATAGCTTCCAGCCATCCCGAGATGTGGCGAGACATTTTGTTGAACAATCGGGAAGTGATGCTGAAGCTGCTTGAGGATTGGAACGAGAGGATTCATAAGTTTCAGACGCTGCTGAAAGAAGAGAATGGGCAGGGCATCGAGGACCAGTTCAGACGAGCCGCTCAGTTTCGCAGCCAGCTTCCTGAACGCCGCAAGGGCATTATTACTGCTATCTATGATGTTTATGTCGATGTACCCGATCATCCTGGTATTATTGGACAAATAGCATCCTTATTAGGCAATCATCGAATTAATTTAAGCAATATGCACATTATAGAGAGCCGTGCTGATGTCCCAGGTGTGCTGCGTCTTTCCTTCCGAAATGAGCGGGAGATGGATGCGGCGATCCAAGTATTGAAGAGCAACCAATATGAAGTGCGATTATAGGGTTGGAATCGAGCAAGCCTTTCCTGACAAGGCTTGCTCATGTTTTTTAGGGGGAAAAGAAACCGCTTGCAAAATAATCATTGACAAAATGTAAACGGATACAATATAATCGAATTACAGTATGGTTTCTCTCCACTCCTATCCGAAAATGGCACTATGTGCAGCCGCCGGTTCTCCGGCGGTTATTTTTTTATTTAAACTTTCCTGCCATTCCAATATTTACATTTTCCTCTTCTTGTTTTATGGTAGGGAGAGTGTTCCGTTCTGTTTCATATTGGAAAGTATTGGTGAAGGATTGAATGACGGGATTTTGTCGAACAAAAGCAGGATTTTTCCTCACCTAACAGAATTGTTTATAGGTGAAGTTACTAATGATGTGAAATGTATCATCCATATAGATCGTTTTTTCAATTATTAGCGCAACTTTTCGCTCCCATGTCAGTAATAACGTGTGTACATGACAGGGAGACGTTTTCGGAACGGCAAGGAGGCCTCTTGCAATGACCGATTCCCAGCTCATCCGGGAAATCAAGGACGGAAATGTACAATTATATGAGGAACTCATGCGTCGCTACGAACGGAAAATTCTTGCATTTATTTTCCACATGCTCAAGAGCTCCCGTATGGAGATCGTAGCCGAGGACCTCTGCTCCGAAACCTTCTACAAAGCTTACCGCAGTCTGCATTCCTTCAGGGAAGTTGAGGCTTCTTTCTCAACCTGGCTGTACACGATAGCCCGCAACACGGTGCTTAGTGAATTGAGACGGAACAAGGCAGTTCATGTTTCACTGGAGGAGAGCGGGCAGTTGTCCCACACTTCGCCTGAAGCAACGCCGGAGCAAGCGATCCTTCGCAATGAGAAAGCCTCCATGGTACGGAATGCGATTAACAATTTACCTGAGAAGCAGCGATCGGCCTTAATTCTAAGAGAATATGACCAATTGGATTATCAAGAAATTGCGAATATATTAGACCAGACGGTCAGCTCAGTGAAATCACTGCTGTTCCGAGCGAGAGCAAGTGTGAAAATGCAATTAGAGCCTTATTTGGCTGAACCGATTTTTCAAGAGTACGAAGGGATGAAGCAAAGATGAAGTGCACGGACATTCAGGATATGCTCGCCGAATATTGGGACCTCCCCGCAGAGGATGAGCGGCGTCAAGCAATAGATACTCACTTGTCTACGTGCGAAGGATGTATGGAAGAGTTTACAATGTGGCAGGAAAGTGCTGAGCTCATTCGGGAAACTGTCGGATCTTTGGAACGGCCGCCTCAATATGAGCCTTTATCTACACAAGTGATGAGTCGGATCTATGCAGGAGAGAAATGGCGGATGCCTGTTGCGGACCGAATCTACTCGATCTCCTATGCCCTGCGTAGGAATGCATCGATTGCTATTGCTTTTTGTATGACCCTGTTCGTGGTTGGGCTGCTGTTGTCCATATTCCAAACTTCGCCTGCCACCGATATTTATTCAGCAGAGAGCAATGCAATCTATGGATTAAAGCCTGTAGCGAGTGCAACGAGCGGTCCATCAGGGAACGATTCTTCTTCTCTGAAGTCCAAAGCTATAACCGGTTCAGTAGCGATTGCAAGCATCAAGGAACCATCGATGATCCGAATGGGCCCGATCCGTACTTACCCGGATTATTTCGTTATCTTGTCTTTACTCGGATTAACGAGTACACTGTTAATTATGAATTGGCTTTCCCGCACGAAGGCTTAGCATCCAAGGATTAATCAGGAATAGCTTAGCGTTAAAGCCTCTCCAGCAGGGGCTTTTCTTATTTTGACGAGCAAGGTGGGGATTGTGTGGAATGGGGTTTCGTGCGCCATGGCAGTACGGATTGGAATGCGTCAGGCAGACTGCAGGGGCAGACGGATATTGAATTAAACGAGACGGGAAGACATCAAGCCAGATTGCTGGCTAAGCGTCTGAAGCATGAAGGCTGGGAGGCTGTCGTAAGCAGCGATCTGAAGCGTGCGTACGAGACGGCAACGATAATTGCTGAAGAGCTTAATTTTCCTGCCGTGCACATTGATGCAAGACTGCGTGAGCGGACGCATGGGCGTCTGGATGGCACGACTTTGACTGAACGAATAGCCCTTTGGGGTGAAGACTGGAAACTGCTTGATCACGGCTCGGAGACAGATGAGCAATTATTCGCCAGAGGGAAGCTAAGCCTGGACGAGCTCACGGAACAGTACGGAGCTTCTAAGGTGCTTATTGTAAGCCACGGCGCTTTTATCGGCACGATGTTGATTGGCTTGTTGGATGAAATGCCTGCTGGTCTTTTGCAAAATACAGCTTTAAGCATTCTGCGGCGAGATCGTGACAGATGGTTTTGCAAGTTATACAATTGCACCGCTCATTTAGGATGACCTGCTAGGGTGCTTGTAAACTTTTTACCGAATAATGGAGACCAAACTTGCCTTCTTCGCACATGATATAACAAATGCAGAAGGTGCTCATACTACAAGATGCCGGGCTGGATGACTAGAGCGCCTTAATGAATGCTTTCGAGGTGCGAATGTGTCTATTCGCTTAAGGAGGTATGTACCCATGTTGGAACAAAGCTACAATGTGTTGGAGCGATTGCGTTTGCCGCACGGGTTGTATATCGCTAGCCCGTCAGAGCACTATACCTATGTATGGTTGAGGGATAGTGTGTACATGTCCTTGCCGTATTTGAGAAGATCTGGCGATGACTATGAACGCGCTTATGCAAGAATGCTTGATTTGTTCAGACAGCTGGAGTGGAAGCTGGATATTCTGTGTCAGGCCAAACCTGTATGGGAATGGGAATACATCCACGCTCGTTACAGGGCCCATGATGTGTCCGAGATTCATGATCAGAGCTGGGGACATGTCCAGCATGATATGATCGGTGCTTTCTTATTCGGCATTGGTTCGGGGGAAAAGGTCGGCAAACGGATGTTCCGTGATGATAAAGATATTGAAATTGTACAGAAGCTTGTCCGTTACCTGGAAAATGTGGAATATTGGCATGATCCGGACAATGGGATGTGGGAGGAGGGCCGTGAGGTTCACTCTTCCTCGGTTGGAGCTTGCGTTGCGGGATTGAAGGCGGTTCAGCATCTTGTTCATGTGCCCGAAGCAACGGTTCAAAAAGGGTTGAAGACGGTCCTGAATCTTTTCCCTCGCGAGAGTGAGAATCGACCTGTTGATTTGGCGCAGCTCAGCTTAATTTATCCGTATCAATTATTTTCTGGTGTGATGGCCGAGACGGTTGTGAAGCAGGTTGAGCATGAGCTGTTGAAGGATCGCGGGGTCATTCGTTACGCAGGTGACAGCTACTACAGTTCATTGGAAGCGGTTCATGGCCGCAGTCATCCGCTGGCATTTTATTATGGCTATGAAGCGGAATGGACATTCGGCCTTCCATGGCTGGCGCTCTGTTATATGGAGCTGGGTCAACGTGACCAGGCCGAGCGATATATAAGATGGACAGAGGATGTTATGCTTGAGCCTGGCGTATTGCCGGAGCTGTACTTCAGCCGGACGAGTGACCCGAATCCGAATACACCGCTCGGTTGGAGCAGCGCTATGTACATCCTGGCCAAGGAAGCCTTTCGGAATAACAATTAAATGATGCATGGACAAAAATACACTGCGGATAGGATTATCGCGGAGTATTTTTTTTGTGAACTTATTAGCACCAGATAATATAAGTTTTTGGAGAAAGACCGAATGGTATTTTGAGTTTTCATTCAAAGCTGAACTGCAAAACCTGCAGGTAATTTTCCGGAATCTTGACGTAGGATCGAGATAGCTGCATTTTCTGCAGGTATTTCAGTGAGATCCGTCCGAAATGAAGGTAAACCCGAAGAAATAGATGTAGGTTTTACAGCTAAAAGTCCAAAAAGAGGGTGTTAGAGGGAAATTAGATGTAGGAAATACAGGTAGTACTAAGGGAGAGGAAGTGCATGTGCAGACGGAAA
>JARBUQ010000248.1 GCA_029239545.1 Paenibacillus sp. | reverse complement strand
ACCGCCTTGTCTGCCTCTGTATTAACGCGAAGGCCTGACAACACGGCAAGCTCAACGCTGTAGCGGAGTGCCTCGATTACTTTTTGATCCGATATGTGATCGATTGCATACGACAATTTTTGTATTTGTTTGAATACAATGTTCAAATGATGATTCTCGATAAAGGGTGTCAGGTTGTCCATAATGATTCTCCGATTAAAGTTTTATAGATGCTGCATCACTTTTGAGTGTATCCAACACCCTAAGTAAAGTCATGTCGAAATTTAATTGTAATAAACTTTTCCTTCAAAAGCTATTCCAGCTCAGGGCACACTAATAAGGACCACACCCCCCAGTCATGGAAATTGTGGTCCTTATTAGTTACCCACCGCCAATACTAGCGAAATGCCACAGCCGAATCCTGAACAGTTCTGGCCAGAATTCGCACGACCTGCTCGCGGCCAACATCATTCTGACGGGCTGGATAAGGCATTGCTTCAGGAGCAGCCGTAGTCAAGCTGTACAAGTAAGCAGCGTTCGGGAACGTAGCTTGATCCAACATATATGCGGAACGACGTGCCCATCTGCGGCGCAGCTTGTTCAAGTCCGCTATGACTCCCTCTGCAGTCTTTACCCCAATCCCATGACCAAAGTAAGCATTCTCACCCACCTTGATCAAATTTTCCCCGCTCCATTCCGGCTTATTACGATCATAATCCGGGTTTGCGATGTACACCACATCTCCCACGAACTTTTCGGTCCGTGTCTGAATCGTTGTGAGCCCCAGATCATTATCCGAATGCGTTGTCATAAGCAGCAAATTCTCGAAGTACCGATTGAAGAGATCGTCGCCGATTAGATCAAGCACGGCTTTGTACATTATGATAATTACAGCAGATGCACATTCAAAAGCATACATAGACCCATTAATGAAAATATCCCGAATCGCATCTGAAGGACGAACCCCCCGCCTAAGCTGAAAGCCGCCCATGTCCGTTCGAATCCAGTACATTCCGTTACATCTGGAGTGACGAAGGGGCGCAAATACAGCTCCGCTTCTCCCCAGATCAAGGGCGGATTGAACGGTTCCCGCTCTCAGCTTCAGCTCAAACAAAAGTTGCTCCAATGAATTGTAATTGTAGACGACCTGTGACCGCTGTTTACTAGCTAAAGCCTCTTGTTCAATCCCGCTCATTGAGGAACTATCAATCGGGGTATTCACCCCGGCTATCAGAATCATCGCGAACCCAGCCTTCCATACAAGAAATTGTGCTCCTGTATAGTATGAGAGCAGCCTATGATTGGCTACACTTCTGAAGACTGTTGACTGAGAGGAATCCTGAATACAGAGCCTTCGGTAATATCGTAAACGTATCCATGAGCAGGATCACTGTGATCCTGATAGGATCGAATTAAGGTAATATCCCCGATTGAAAGACGATATTTACCCGTTTCCAGCTCATTAATCCCCTTTATTTCATAAACAGCGTTACGCTCTCCATCATTTTCGATATAAATAAAAACTCCAATGAGTCTATCCGGTGGAAGAGTTGCTAAATCCATCGCTACATCTATATAATTGCTAAGACTCAGCTCCTTTGTAAACCCAGTAACCGTCCCACTAAGCTGCGCCGGATCCGCATAAGCAGACTCTCCAGTCGTCCCCAGCACCGTTCCATCCTGAATATATCGATGTTCAACAACACCGCCAACCTCTGAATAAACCCCAAAAAATCCTTGAAATTCAATCCGTCCATCAATGAGGTAAGTCTGTTCTGTATTCAAAGCGCATATCACATAGTCTATTCTTCCGTTACTTAACTGCACCTTTACCGCTTTTATATCATGTTCTGGAGCTGGTGTACCATCTAACCCTGCAGCTGAAACAGCCGTTATTGACTCTATATACCGCTCACCTTTATACGGCTCAATAACGGATGTAAATGTACTAGATAATGACTTCGCGCCATGACCCTCCCGATGTGCAATCAGGTAACGCAGTGATGCTGGATTACCTGGTTTATTACGCGGAGGCACGCCATCAGCCATGGCAACCTCATTCAACTCGGTCAGCATTGTCAAACGCAAATGAACATCTGTCGAAGCACCCGCCCCACGGCCCAGCACATTCCAAGTATCCTTGGCATTCCAATCTGCGCTAAACCCTGGGGACGGATTCTCAGCTCGTTCCACGTTGCGAAGCCAATGAAAGCCAGGGCCGTTATAAATACGGCCTTCACCTGGTTCTCCCTTAGGTCGAACACCAAATACTGAGTCCGGGCCTGTATAAGTACCGGTCTCTTGCTCCAACAATACCAAGCCGTCCGTTGAAACATCTCCCTCCGGTCCATGGAAGCTGAAGTGATGCTCTGCTCCTCCACGCACACGGAAGAAATCAACCGCATAGGAATGCTGCTCGTTAACCTTGATCAGCGCCGTAGTTCGTCTGTATAATTCAGTTTGGGGATATACTCGGGGAGCCTCTACATCAATCAGCTTCACCCGATCCGTACTTTCATAATGCTGAGGGCTCGAAACGAGCTGAACCTCTGACTTCTGTCGATCAACAACCACAGTATTATGGCTAATAACGTTAATAACCCATTCCAATCGATGCATATCGACATGACTGGCTTGCTCGGGATAACCCAAGTCCGGCATCAGATCCAGTCCGTAAGCGTGCATCCCAATATTCAACGTATCCCGGTGCCCGTGTCCTGCATTGAATCCATAATACAACCACAAATCTCTCAATGTACCGCTCTCCTCTTCAGACTGAGGCGGTTTTCCATCACGCAGCGCGGCAAATCCGTAACCAGTCAGGTTAGCGGAGGGCAGCTCGAATCTCCCTTGCTCGCGGATAACATCAGCAATCTCTTCAGCAACGTTCTCCGGGTTATCCGTAAAAATATCTCCATGAATGCCAGCAGTCTTGTTCCCATTCAACAAATAAACCACTTGCGCGAAGATTGGATCCTTATATTTCTGAAAAGCAAGGACTGCCTCAGCGAGCTTAAGGGTCGTTCCCGGATTTCCGGTTACTCCCGTATCCCCGATTTGCGCCGTATAACGTTCCACCATCGTTACGGGGTATACGCTATGGAACATTTTGCGGAATTTGGGGTTGCGAAACAAATCGACCGAAGGATACTTGTCATATCCATCAAGCACCTCGGCTACCCTGAGATACGTATCAAGCCACAACCGGTTATATCCAGGTGCCGCTTCATCCCCATGTCCGTCCCGATCCACATCATTGATCAAAGTGTTCCATATGTTGCCGCCTGTTACTCGATGCGGATTCAACTTATATCCACCAGACTGAAATGCATAGTCCAGCCATTCCTGCGTTTCTTTCTCAGAGTCCAGCACCACGGCTGCAAACGCCAGAGCACTTTGATGAAACCCGTTATTTCCGCGGATTTGAGCAGTCTTGAATCCTTCATAGGTTTGCCTTAATACCCCATTCTCTATATTAAGCGCTATTTGCTCTGCTGAATTTTTGGGCGCTAATCCATGTTGGCGCGCTTGCTCGGCAAGGAACTCAATCGTCTCAGCATCATCCAATGCAGGGAACAGAGCGTCATAGGAGCTTATCAATGTCCTTACCAAAAACGTTTCCCAAATACAACCGATTGCCTTCCCCTGACCGCTGCCGCCATGAGAATTCAAAAATATAGCGGCATCATGCTGTCCAACATCCAAGCTTGGATATATATCTGCTATCCGATCGAGCAGGACGACACCCGCCTGACCATATCGGGGCTCTCCAGTGTACAAATAGGCTTCACTCAAAGCGGATAATCCATTAATAACCAGATTGTCGGCCCCAAACCATAAAAACCAATGGACATAATACGCGATAAATGTATAGCGATAACCCGAACTGGCATCCACCCAGCCGTATCCGTCATCCACTCCCCATTCCTTCCCCTTCTCCGGATAAAGCGTATTCACAAGCAAGCTTCGATCGGCCGACACCGGGTCAAACTCCCCTTTACTGTTCAGGCCGCTCCTATAGTAAGCCCCAAAATCATTGGTCGGAAATTGATAGCCCGTTGTTGGATCCGTCAGCTTCCAAGGGGTATTCAACGGATCCGCCTGCCAGGGATAGTTCCCCAGTTTATTGAGCGGATTATCGCTCGGAGCTGCCGTGGATAACGGACTGAGATTGCCCAAAAACTCATTGGTCTGATAGCTTCTCGGCAAGTTCTGTCCCGGTACGCTTTCCCAAATATACGATAATCCTTTCCGAAGCAGTTGATCTGCATAGAGTACCGCTTTGTCGCGTTCCATAGCTGCCCACCCATATTTTTGGACATTCTCACGGGCTGCTTTTACTTTTGCCGGGGTGTAGTATGTACTTCTGGTTTTTACTGAATTCAAGGAATAGACCTCCCTGTTCACTTAATAGTGTAGCTAACTGCTTCCATTATGCCGCTATCGCCCACTTCTGTCTATACAAAAGAAAGTTTGGAGGAGCAAACAAAAAACTTGCATCCGAAGGTTAGACCTACGAATGCAAGTTATGGGGGTAAACAGGAATTAATCGATAAAATCTGCCTTAGTCAAGAAACGCTTCAACATCGTTGCGGACTGGGCACGAGTTGCATTCTCACGGACTGCCAATGTTGTGTCGGTCATTCCATCCACAATACCAGCTTCCAGTGCTGCAGCAATCTCATTATGTCCCCAAACGATCTGGTTGGAGTCGCTCCATGCTGCCAATAAGGAAGCTTGCTTAGCAGCATCCACTTTAATTTCCATGCCAGCATACTTGAGAGCACGGACAACCATTGCGGCGAGTTCCTCACGAGTAATCTGAGCGTTCGGACGGAAGGTTCCGTCTTCGTAGCCGTCTACAAGCTTGGCTTGAGCTGCGGCTCCAACTACTCCAGTGAACCATTCACCTGCAGCAACATCGCTGAAGGAAGAAGTTCCTGATGACAATTGAAGTCCCAACGAACGAACTAATAATGCAGCGAACTCAGCACGAGTAATGTTGCGATCCGGCTCGAACAATTGATCCGTCACTCCATCGACAATCAGCTTACTGGCCAACAGCTCCACATTGGATTGAGCCCAGTGTGCATTAATATCGGTAAATGACTTCTCCAGTTCAATAACGGTGTAAATGCTATTCGAATTCCGTTTGATCGTTGCAATTGATTTGCCGTCCACAGTTTCGAATGTGCTAGGAACGAAGCTTACTTTACCATTTACAGGATCGAACACTACGCCTGTAGTCGGTTTAGTAGGAGTGCTGGTAAGGGTAAGCTTGCGGGATACATAAGTATCTCCGAAAGATTCGATGTTTACTTTCTTACCGTCTGCGCCTTCAGCATTCAGTGTGAAGTCTACAGCAGCCGCAACTGAGGTACCACCAATATCTGCGATCGCATCAGCAAGTGCAGTAGCTTGATCACCAGTTACTTTAGTTATACCAACGTTGATTTTGAGATCCTTGACATCAACGCCCAGTTCCTTAGCCAGATCATCCAGCTTGAGTACGGAGAGTGGAAGAATATATGTACCATTGTCCCCAATAATCGTAATCGTCACTCCGTCTTTCGCAGCAGCGTCGATTAAAGCTGAAGCTGGAATTTGTACGGTATCACCTGTAATCTTCAAGGTTACATTGTTGTAAGCTGCTAATGCGTTTTTCAACGTGTCGCTGTTTACTGTACCGTTTGTTACATTGATTACATCAGATGCTGGCGGTATAATTACGCCGCCGCCGCCGCAATTAACAGTACATCCTGGCGGATTCTGCTTGTACACTGCATCGCTTACACCCCATTGGGACCCGTTTACAAGTCCACGCAGTTCGATAGGGTTATAGGTAGCGTTAGCTACAGTGAAGTTGAAATTATAGTAATAATAGCCATTCTCGTAAGTTGCGTAAGTAGCAGTTGTTACAGCATTCGAAGAATCATAGTTTCCATTCGAGTACACATTAAGGTAAACACTATCAGTGACTCTCTCGGAATCAAAATATACTTGACCCGTTACCGTTCCGTCAGAATTATAGGTAACGTTCTTAAAACCTATGAAGGATGCTGCAAAAGCCATAATAGGGACGAGCATGGAAATAATCATTACCGCTGCAAGCAAACTTGAGGTTTTCTTTAACATCGATTTGTTCAGCAAGCTTTTTCCGCTCCTTTCTCTCTCTGGGATATGTTCTGCTGTCGTATAGGAAGAATTCGTTCTTTTCATTCGTCTCTCTCACCTCCTTTCCCATGAATAATGCTATACGGATAGCAATACATCATCATTTATAGGTATTCGTTATATATCACTTTTAAGTGGGGGTAGCTGGGAAATTAAAGAAGAATTAGGTCAACATGTTCTATTACCCCGTTTCGCTACATATTGAAACATGCTAGATTTATTTTTTGCAATTTTGTTTATACAGTAAAAAAAGCCATCAGAAATGACTCCAACGGCTCATTATATCAATTCATATTTTCCTTATTCAAGGAATAAATCTTAAAATTTGAAGCAAATAAATTGCAAACACAGGAAGAACAAACATATTAGTGAAAACTATCATTATAAGATTTCTGAGCGTAATTACGTCAATTATGGTAATTGATAGCTTGTCTCTTAGGGCAGAAAGATCTGATTTGTTAAAGACCAAAAATAAGATAAATTTATAGATCGAAAGTAGGATAAGAAAACCGATGGCATCCCAAATAAATTCAGACTTATGTACCAGATGAATGCCTGAGAACATTTCGCCCCAAGCTGACAAAGAGCTGCTTAATTCCTTCACGGCTGCACCTGTTCCAATGATCATGATGGCTGCATATTGGAGTAGTCTGACCAGATCGATCACCGTCTCAATCCCATAATACCAATACTTTCCTATCTGATTCTTATACAAGTGCTGCACCGTGCAGGCC
>JARBUQ010000247.1 GCA_029239545.1 Paenibacillus sp. | reverse complement strand
AAAAATTGCGGCTTCCGCTTCCCGCTGGAACGCATAACGGTCAATCTTGCTCCAGCTGATGTCCGAAAAGAAGGAGCGGCATTCGACCTCGCCATCGCTATCGGCATTATAGCTACCAGTGGACAATGCGCACCTGCTGGTCTCGAGCAATGTCTGGTCGCAGGTGAATTGGCTTTGGACGGAAGCCTTCGGCCTATTCCCGGGGTATTGTCGATGGTCGATGCTGCCAAGAGCAGAGGATTAACACATGTTATGATTCCGCAGCAAAACATGCAGGAGGCGAGATTAATTGAGGGCATCTCTGTTATAGGCCTGAATCATCTAAGCGAGCTCAGAGAGTATGGAGAGAGCAGTTTATTTAATGCCATTAATAATAATCGTGAAAAGGAGCTTTCTTCTGCCGATCTGCGAAGCAAGGAATCGGGATATGCAGGCTCTGATTTCAACGAAGATTACGTGGATGTTCGGGGTCAGCATCATGCAAAACGCGCTTTGCTGGTTGCCGCTACAGGGATGCATAACATCATCGTAGTCGGGCCTCCCGGCTCAGGCAAAACGATGCTCATACGTCGACTTCCCTCCATCCTTCCCCCTTTAACGGATCAAGAGGCACTTGAGGTTACCAAAATATATAGTGTCGCCGGCGCCATTGCAGATCGCAATTGTTTCGTCCGTATACGCCCGTTCCGTTCCCCTCACCATACGATATCAAGCGGAGGTTTAATCGGAGCCGGCTCTATTCCAAAGCCTGGTGAAATCAGCTTGGCCCATAAGGGCGTGTTATTCCTGGACGAGCTGCCGGAATTCCCGCGTTATGTGTTGGAAGCGATGCGTCAGCCGCTCGAGGATCGACGTGTTACGATCAGCAGAGCCAAGGCTGTTTTTACGTTTCCAGCCCATTTTATTTTAGCGGCTTCGATGAACCCTTGTCCTTGTGGATTCTGGGGGAGCGAGTCTGACTCTGGCTCATGCACTTGCAGTCCTCTTAAAATCCAAAATTATCGAGCCAGATTGTCTGGTCCTATGCTTGACCGCATTGACATGCATGTTGAAGTGCCTCGCGTTGACCGCAGGACACTGACCGACACGCGGCAAGGCTTATCATCGGCTGATATGCGGGGCAGCATGGCGGTAGCTCTCGAGCGTCAGAAGCAGCGGTACAAGCAAACCTCCATTCGATTCAATGGAGAATTATCGGGGAAGCTCCTTAGAGAAGTATGCACCCTTCCATCCGATGCAGAACAATTGCTGCTGCAATCGTTCGATACACTGGGACTCAGTGTACGTGCCCATGATCGCATTCTTAAGATGGCAAGAACGCTGGCAGATCTCGGAGATAGCGATCGAATTCTGGTGGAGCATATAGCTGAGGCGATTCAATACAGAAGCCTGGATAAGAAGTGGCTGTAAAACTTGAACAGCCTGACCCGGAATTTACTACCGGGTCAGGCTGTTCTATAGGATAGATGACCGCCATTTGCCTTCAAAAGGCATGCGGGATATGATCGAGGCTTATAAGTGCGCCATCCGGTTGAAAGGTGGCACAAATAACATCGAAGCGGATCGGAAGCGGATCAATCTTCTGTTTCATATGCAAATATACTTGTGCAAGGTCCCGGACTTTTCTCTGTTTGCGGACATCCACCGATTCCTGAGCGGTGCCGAATGATCCTGAATGAGTTTTTGTTCTCGCTCGTACTTCAACGAATACAAGGGCCTCGCCATTCTCAGCAATGAGATCGATCTCGCCGCTTCGGCATCGCCAATTCCGTTCCGTGATCCGAAAGCCTTGTTGAATGAGGAAATTAGCCGACAGCTGTTCTCCAAGTGTTCCCAGCTCCCTGCGGGACAGGCGGTTTGCAAACGTCAACTGTCGGTCCCCCTGTTCCTTGCCCGTTGGTCAGAACGGTAAATGAAACTGAGCACCTCTGCTACGAGTTGATACAGCTCGGGCGGAATTTCCTGATTGAGATCAAGCTTCGATAAAACCTCCACTAACGAAGGATCCTCCTGAAGAGGAATACCATTCTCCTTCGCACGCTTCATGATTTCTTCGGCTATCACTCCCTTACCCTTGGCTACAACAACTGGTGACGCGTTGTTCTCCGGTGCATAGCGAAGCGCAACTGCTTTTTTGGGCTGAGAGGGTTTGGAATCTTTCATACCCGGATATCCACTCCCCGATACGGCTTTATGTGATAAGCCGCCGCAGCTGAGGGCTTGGAGTTCCGTTCTGCGGACTCATCCTTCATAGTTCCTTCTGCTGCTGGCCCAAGCTCTGGAAAAGGGGCGCAGCGCAGGGAAACCAGCGTATACCCGGAGTTAGCCAGCCCTTCCTCGATTTCTCTTCTATACGTTTCAACTAATCCTCCCATAAAAGGATGGTCATTATGCACCTGAAGCTGTACCATACGGTCATATACTTGCACATCTATCAAAGTGTCTCCGATAGATTTCATACGTAGATCGAAAAGGAGCCGACAGTTCTGAGCGTCGATCTCGCCTTTTTTGCCTTTGCGGGATTGCACATGAATCGAGGCTGTTTGCTCGCCTTCACCGTTATGAAACGGAATGAATAATGTAACATGGGTGAACACAGCATTACGATCCGGACTCAGCAGCAGCTGCTGGCCTGTTACGTTCTGCAGCGCCTGCTGAACCTGCTCCTTGACAGCGGGCGGCAAGCCATCCGTATCGGCCAACTGCAGCAGGAGACTCTTCAATGTGTCCGTGAAGGGCTTCTGAGCGGCGTTGTCGGGCCCTTCTTGGGCCTCAAGGAGGCCTACAGGCAGGTTGTTGAACTCTGACCCGCCGAGCTTCATAAGAGGGCCGCTGTCAGCCTCTCTGATCAGGCTCTTGGCGACAATGTGTTCGTGCTCTACCCCGACAGCTCTCAGCAGTCGGGGGATCCATTCTGGCGCGGCCGCTGGCTTGGCCGGGGCCGGCTCTGCCGCGGCGGAGCCGGCAGCGCTAGCGCTGCTCGCGCGGGGCGCGTCGCTCGCCGCCGGGCGCTGCGCTTCGCCGGGCGGCTGCGCCGCTGGCGCAGGCGCGTCCGCGCCGCGGCCGAGCGCGCTGGCGGCCGGCGACGCCGCAGCGCTCGGCGCAGCAGCGCCTGCGGCGGGCGCGCCGCCTGGCGCTGGCTGCAGCGCACGCGCCTCGCCGGCCGCCGCGGCGCTGCCGCGCGCCTGGGCGCTTGCCGCCGGCGGCGGCTCGCTCGCGCTCGCGGCCACGCTGCGCGCGCTGTCGGCGAGGCCGCCGAGCAGCGCCAGCAGCTTGCCTGCAGCTTCGCGCGCCGCTGGCGGCAGCTCTGCGCCGCCGCTCTTCTGCGGCTGCAGCGCCTCGCTCAGCTTGCTCGACAGCTGCGCCAGCTCTTCGGCGAACGGCTTGCCGAAAATCACCTGATGAAGAGCACCTATCGTAGCAGGCGTAACCGGCAAATTGCGCTTCATTGCCACTATGGAAGTTTCGGTCCATTCTTCCGTGCTGGCAGCTGGCGGTATTTGGTCCAGCACGTTCTGTATCTGCTGAACATTCGCCCGGTTAAGCGGCACTCCCGCTTGCTGCATTTGCTTGACCAGCTCGCGAGTTGCCGGTTGATCCTTAAGACCAAAACCTTTTACTATATCCGACAAGGACTCATCCGTCAGAGCCACGTCCGGGGACGAGACCGGCTTCAAAATCATTTGATCGCTGTTTGAATTCGGCTGAACCTGAAGCAGAGTAACCTGACCTTGCTGTAAAGGCGTTTCCAGCTTGGCTCTGACATGTACGCCGCCAATATTAACAACCGCTTCCTGTTCTCCAAGCAGCTGTAGCACCATCCCTTTTACAATCTGACCAATCTTCAGCTCAAGCGATTTGGCGTCTCCGACCTGAGCATCCCCCATCAAACCGCGCAGCATCTGACCAATTTGCATGCTCATTCCTATATCCCCTCCTTTACCAAAACCAGCGCTTATCGATTCATTGCCCTTGTTTATACTTATACACTATTATCGTCTGAAACCCCCAGCCAGTTAACCCTATTCCTAGAATAGTTCTTGCTGAACTTGAAACAGTTTGCCTAAGAACGACCGACGGTGCAGCGGACTCGCCCCATATTGCAAAATAGCTTCTCTATGTATCTTCGTCGCGTAACCCTTATGTACTCCAATACCATACTCCGGAAATTCCGAATCCCAGAAGAGGCACATCTTGTCCCGCGTTACTTTCGCAATGATGGAAGCAGCGGCGATTGACTGACTGAGCGCATCACCATGAATGATCGCTAGCTGAGGAATCGAGCTGTCCACTTTCTCAGCATCGACCAACAAATACTCCGGTGTCAAGGTCGCTG
This sequence comes from Paenibacillus sp., assembly GCA_029239545.1. GTDB lineage: Bacteria > Bacillota > Bacilli > Paenibacillales > NBRC-103111 > Paenibacillus_AA. The sequence continues at coordinate 2,559 of JARBUQ010000247.1, read as the reverse complement.
TAACTTGCTCCAAAGCTTGCCTCATAGCCAATCGGGCGGCTTGCTTAATATTAATTGTATCGATCGTTGGTGCATCCACCTTGCCTATGCCAACTGCCAACGCCTGATCCATAATAATATCGTAAAATGCCTCCCGCTTCTTCGCGCTCAGCTTCTTAGAATCATTAACCCCGTCCAATTCCAGCCCTTCCGGAAGCACTACAGCCGCCGCCACCACATCCCCAAACAGACAGCCTCTTCCCACTTCATCTATACCAGCTACCCATTTGTGCCCTCTCGCCCATAAATCCTGTTCATATTCCAACATGATCCTATTTCCCCATCCTGTTTCCTTAAGTTAGCCGTCCTTGCTCATATTGTAAAGCTTCTGCGCTTCCCGGGGAAGTACATCCGACTGTAAACTGCAAAAAAAGCACCCGTCCGGCGCATCTCTTACGCTAACCTTCCCAGCAGGGGGGTGTCGTAAAACTAGCGAACCGGATCAGGTGCTTCCTGTTTCTTGCTCTGTATGGCGGGACGTTCCAGCGTAATTCTGCCTAGCTTTCCACTTCGCAAATCCCTTAAAATAACTAATGAAGCCTTCTCCAGGTTGACGGTGCCACCGCTTTGCAAGCAGCCCCTCTTACGGCCGATATGCTCCATAATGTCTACAATGTCGTCCGTCTCAAACGGCTTGCTTACATCTGGTATCTTCTCTATTTCATATCGGTCCTGAAGATCTCCAGGGTACTCTTTAAGCAAATAACGAATGGTGTGAAAAGCAATATCGGCCAGATCAAGCAGTTGGTCTTTGATCGAGCCAATCATAGCCATCTTGTAGCCGACCTGTTGGTCTTCGAATTTGGGCCACAGTATACCGGGTGTATCGAGCAGCTCCATGCCGCCGCCTGTTTTGATCCACTGCTGTCCCTTTGTCACTCCGGGCTTGTCTCCGGTAGCGGCAACGTGGCGGTTCGCCATCTTGTTAATAAGTGTTGATTTACCCACATTCGGAATTCCTACAATTAGAGCACGAATCGGACGCGGATTCATCCCTTTGCGGATCTGTGCATCAATCTTATCCTTGAGCACCACCTTGGCACGCTCGGGAATTTCCTTGATCTGGTATCCGGTTGTTGCATCGATTGGCAGGGCAGCAATACCCCTGTCAGCAAAATACTGAACCCATTCCTTCGTCATGGCCGGATCAGCAAGATCCGATTTATTCAGTACTACGAGTCTGGGCTTCTGCATCAGTATATCATCAATCATCGGATTTCGACTCGATAAAGGAATTCGCGCATCCAAGAGCTCAATGGCAATATCAATTAGCTTAAGTTTATCTTGAATTTGCCGTCTCGCCCGGGTCATGTGACCCGGAAACCATTGAATGGTCATAAGTTCCTCCCAGTCTTCTCTTTTGAATCCGCTTGTCAGTGAATCCAGTGAATCTTATTGGCTGGCCAAAATATTAAATCGGCGCGGCCAACTATTTTTTCCAACTCCACGGGGCCAATCATACGGCTGTCTGAACTAAAAGAACGATTATCCCCCATTACAAAAATAGATCCTTCAGGAACTTTGGCTTCCGCGTAGTTTCTATTGTTGTAATTTCCCCCAGCTTGATGAGCTTTATCCATCGCTTCCTTCAAGTAAGGCTCGTCCAAAAGCTCGCCGTTCACATATACTTTATCGCCTTGTACCCTGACTGTCTCTCCAGGGAGTGCAATCACACGTTTTATATAGTCTTTCTCGGCTGGTGCATGGAATACAACTACTTCTCCGCGCTTCGGCTCACGTACATTATAAAGAATTTTGTTCACAATAATACGTTCCGCATTGTCAAAATTCGGTTCCATCGATTCCCCATCCACGATAAATGGTGCGAAGATGAACCAGCGAATAACAAATACTAATCCGAGTGCGATCAATAAAGCTTTGGCCCATTCCCAGGCCTCATTTTTCACAACCGGCTTTTTGACCGTTTGTGATGCGGGTTCATTGCTTAGCGATGAGGGCTCCAAACCATCGGCATTGTCGCCATCAACAGAATTAGTATGTAACTGGGCTTCCCCATTCAGTGCGGGTTCCGCGGCATGCTTGTCAGCGCTATCTGAGGTTTCGCCTTTATGTTCATCCAAACCTTGTTCGCGTTTCTTTGATTCGTTATCCATGCAACCACCATCCTTTATTCAAAGGTCATTTCAGTGATTTATCGAAGGTATCCATTGAACTATCCAGCTTGAAGGCATAAGCTCAGTATGAATGTAAATGACACGAAAGGAGACTTGTAAGCAAGCCTCCTCCCCGGTTTCTTATCGAATTTCTTTAATTCTAGCTGCTTTGCCTCGCAGGCCGCGCAAGTAGTATAGCTTAGCACGACGAACTTTACCTTTGCGAGCCACTTCGATTTTATCGATCTTAGGGGTATGCAATGGGAATGTTCTTTCAACACCTACACCGTACGATACTTTACGCACCGTAAATGTTTCGCTGATGCCGCCTCCACGACGGGAGATGACAACACCTTCAAAAATCTGAATACGCTCACGGGATCCCTCGATAACTTTTACGTGTACT
>JARBUQ010000246.1 GCA_029239545.1 Paenibacillus sp. | reverse complement strand
TTTGCTGCGTCAACGAATTCGCTGCAGAAGCTCTGCAGCTTCATCTTGATCTCCCGCTGCGGCAGCAGCTTCGGGAACAAACTTACAAATACAAGATCGTCATTGCGCACGAGCTCAATGAGCTCAAAATCACGCTTGGCCGTTAACTCATGGGCCTGCTCTATTAACTGGACCTGACTCTGCTGCCGCAGCTTGGCTGTTCGCGTACCGCCTCTCGCGTCACCTTTGGTGCGCACGATCAGCAGGACGTATCGGCTGAACTGGATCTCGAGCTGTTTAACCAGATCCTGCACATTGTCTTTTCCTGCGATCAAATCACCGATCAGCTTGCTTCTAAGAGAAGGAATCGAACTATTATGCTGTTTCTCCAGCTCGACGAAGGCGGTCGATATTCTGGCCGCGTTCTCGGTCTCCGCACGTCTGCTCTCGAGCTCCGAGACTGCACCCGCTATCACCTTGCTGAGCTCTTGATTGTTAATCGGTTTAACAATGAAATCGAAGACCCCGAGCCGAACGGCTCGTTTGGCAAACTCAAAATCCTGATACCCGGTCACAAGAATCGTTCTGGACATCGGGAAGGTTATACTCATCACCTCAGCCAGATCCAGCCCGCTTAAACCGGGCATCTTGATATCGGTCACCAGAATATCCGGAGCTAGCTCCAGAATCAGCCTCTTGCCTTCAATTCCATCCTCCGCTTGCCCGACCACCACGCAATTCAGCTTTTCCCAAGGGATCGTCTGTACAATGGCCTGTCGGATCAACGGCTTGTCATCTATCACCACCACTTTGTATTTCATTCGAGTGCTCCTCCCTTATGATAGGCAATCGAATCCGAATCGTCGTACCCTGATTGAGCTCACTTGTGATGTTCAATCCGTAATCCTCACCATACAGGATCTGAATACGTTTGTGCACGCTGATGATTCCAACATTTGTATGTTTATCCTTCTGTTTAAGCTTTGAATGCTCCGACGGATTGAGCAAGTGCTCTCTGGTCTGCTCGTCAATCCCTACCCCGTTATCGGATACCTCCAAATAAAGATCGTCATCCTTCTCCCAGCAGCCAATGCTGACAATTCCTTTACCCGGCTTTTCTTCAATACCGTGTTTGATTGAATTCTCCACAAGCGGCTGCAGTATAAATTTGGGCACCATGAAGGACATTAGGCTCGGGTCAAAATGATAGTTCACCTCGATTTTCTGCCCATAAATAATTTTATGAATAGACAGATAGTTCCTGATATAATCTACTTCCTCTTGCAAATAAATAATGTCACCTTTTTTGCTGATGCTCTCCCGAAGCAGCTTGCCGAGCAAGTATATCATCTCACTGACCTGTTCGTCACCGCGAAGCTTGGCAAGACTGTGAATCGATTCCAACGTATTATACAGAAAATGAGGATTAATCTGAGCCTGCAGCGCCTTATATTCGAATTGCAGCGTACGGTACTCGGCTTTTTGCTTAAGCAGCTTCTCATTGTAGATCGTATGAATCAGCTCGCCGATCTTCTCGGCCATCGAGTTGAATTTCTCAGCCAGAAGTCCGACCTCATCTCTGCTGCTCGGCACAATGACCTTATGGGTAAAATCCATGGAGAAATTACTCATACTCTGAAGCAGCAGCCTTACGTTACCTGTAATATTGTTGGAAATCACAACCGCCAAAATAAGCGCAATAAGCAGAGAAACCAGAATGGTGCTAATGGTCCACAGCTTAATAGCTTCTGTGCCTTGCGTTAATTCATTCACGGCGATAACCTGTACAATCTTCCACTTATCGTAAGACGTGGTAATAATCGTGGAAATATACGAAAACCCTTCGTACTGAAAGCCTTGATTGAGCGTCGGATTGTTGTACATCTTGTTCTCAACAAAATAATTGGACGGCTCAGAAACGAGCTTGTTGAACATCAAAGGCTCGAGTTCTTCATTTAAAATCACGATATTCCCTTTGGTCAGCTCATCGACATTCGTGTATATGTTGCTGATCAGCTTACTGTCGACACCTACTATTATAATGCCCACATATCGGTTTGATGAAATATCATATACCGCTTTTTCCATAAAAATGACGTTGTTATTTCCTGGAACCCACGAAGCGCGACCGCGTTTCTCCTTGATTTTGTCAATATCCACTTCCGTCAGGTTCTTATTATAATCCTGGATTGTGCTTCGCTCCAGTCCAAACTTGTTCCCCTCGGAGTCGATGATCATCGTTGACAAAAAATAATCCTTCGACAATAACAGCTCGTTCATGAATTCGCTGATTGTTCGATTTTTGAAGAAAAGCTCCCCGGAGCTGCTGCCCTCGGGAATGTTGAGTGTAGTATTGAGAGCGGAATTTCGAAACTGCTGAAACACTTGATCTTCGATGTCCCTGGTGCTTTTTTCGAGGTTAATCCCGATCTGTTCTATCAAATATTCGGAAAAATTGGCCGTGTTTCGCTTGATGGCGCTTACAGAAACATAGTAATTGACCGAACTAATCATTAGCACCGTTATTAAAATAATAACCGTAAAAGAAAGGAGAAATTTCGTACGCAGCTTCAAGTTAAGAAATGTGGAAATTAATCTGGCCAAACGACTCACCCGCATCCTCATGGAATAACAAGCGCGTGTAGCAAAAGGGGAATCCAATTGCACACGCACCTGTCAACACTACAACGCAGTATAAAGTTATACTGCGTTGTAGTGTTATTTATCATTATAAACGATTCATCCCATTTAAAGCACGGTCCAGATCTTCCATAATCGAATCTGCGTTCTCAAGCCCTACTGAAATGCGCATAAGACCAATCGGAATTCCGGCTTGAGCGGAGGTCTCTTCATTAACCCAAAGCCCAGGTGAGTTGATCAGACTCTCGAAGCCGCCCCAGCTTGGCCCCTCTTCAAAATAACGCAGGCTCTTCATCATCTTCGTAATCTGCTGCTTGTCACCCTTGGGCACGAAGCTTAGCAGTCCGGAGTAACCGGACATTTGGCTGCAGCCAAGCTCATACTGCGGATGACTCGGCAGCCCCGGATAATAGACGGAGGATATGAGCGGATGCCCCTCCAGAAATGAGGCAACCTTCAGCGCATTCTCCTGATGCTGCCTCATCCTGACCGGCAAGGTTCGAAGGCTGCGAATCAACAGCCAGGCTTGATGAGGATCCATAACAGCTCCGAACAAGCTTCTCTCGTTGTTAGTGATCGATTCCATAACTTGCTTGTTCCCCACTATGACGCCGCCCAGAATATCGCTGTGCCCGCCCAAATATTTGGAGGCCGAGTGAACAACCAAGTCAATGCCATACTTAAGCGGATTCTGGTAAAGTGGAGTCGCCCATGTGTTATCAATGATTGTTGCGATTCCGTTTGCTTTGGCCAGCGCTGAGATCGCACTCAGATCCTGGAGAGAGAATATGTTCGAAAGCGGACTCTCCAAATAAATAACTTTGGTATTCGGTCGGATGGCCTGCTCGATCTCCTCTACACTATCACCAGAGACGAGCGTAACCTCGCAGCCGAACTTACTCATATACGTTTCCAGGAATGCCTTCGTTGGCACATAAACGGCACGCGGACAAATAACGTGACTGTCCTTCTCCAAATAATAAGTGAGCGCAGCACTGATCGCCGCCATTCCTGAAGAGAAGCAGCGCGCTTCCTCACCTTCCTCGAGAGCAGCGATCTTCCGCTCGGCAATCTCGGTTGTCGGGTTAGAGACACGGGTGTACGTATAACCATGGTTAATCGTTTTTCTTGTAAATAAAGAATTTTGAAATATCGGGGGTACAATAGCACCCAGGTAACGGTCATAATCGTCTCCCAGATGAGCGCATATGTCCTCCTTATTCTTGAACGAATCCTGCTCCATGTACAGCCTCCTTCCTTAATGAAATTCTTATTTTCTCATGTATGGCCAGGAAAGGGAAGAGTGTTCCACATAATTGTATGATTTCAAAGGATTAAATATGGGCTAACAACGGGAACAGCCGACCTGCCAGAGGCTGGTTTTCCTGCGGGTTTACTTCCATTGTTACCGCATGTTTTTTCCCGTTGAAGATCGTGCCGTCCGGCATATAAATAATCGCCAGTGCCCGACGCGGTTTGTCCGTAACATTAGAGTGAGCATAATGGAACGTCAGCCCGTTATGGAACGTACAGCTCCCCGCCTTCAAAGGAACCTTTACCGGTTTGGTTTTCTCATACTCGGTTCCCTTCACATACTCGAATATATCCTGCGGATTGGCCAAGTCTATATGATTTAGCTTGCCCGCCTTTTGCGATTTCGGTACGAACATCATGCAGCCATTCTGCTCATCCACATCATCGAGTGCAATCCAGATGGACAATGCACCCTCGCCCTGTTCATCCATCGGCCAATAAGGGTAATCCTGATGCCACGGAGTCGGTTTGGAATCACCCGGCATCTTCCATAAGGCATGATCGTGAAACAGTCGAATACCGTTCGCGCCCGAAAGCTCCATCGCCATTTGTGCCAAACGAGGGTTGCAGGAATATTTGTGCATGCCGCCATGGTCCCGCCAAACATTCACACGCTGATTAAGCACGCGGTAATAGCTGCCGCCTTTTTTGTCCGTTTGCAGTGATATCGAGCCGGAATCCTCGACCATGACTTCTTCCATATATTGACGAAGCTCGGCTACTTCTTGTTCACTCAATACATTGTCTACCTGCACAAAGCCGTTCTCCTGATAAAATTCGCGTTGCTCCGAGGTTACTAGCGATTGCAATGGTTTGTTCATAATAGTCAGCTCCTCATATGCTTTTGTTACACTATATCATGCTCTGTAAGAGGCAGACTTGGTGAATTCATCAGAGTTTCAAGGTGATTTACCAGCTTTTCTTTGGCATCGAAATCCTCTATGATAAGAGGGATCAAGCACCTAACATCTTCTACCCGGAGGTCCTTTTCTAATGACCCGTTTCCAGAATGAAAGCTATTTGGAAGCTCCTGATTTCCCCTTCCATCTCGAGCAATACGCGTTCAAGAGGAAAGAGGCGGTTTCGCCGCATTCGCATGAATTCGTCGAGTTTGTTTATGTGGTGGAAGGCTCCGGGCGCCACTTCTATTCCGGTGCCGAATACCGAATTCAAGAGGGTGACGTCTTCGTCATTGAACCTGACGTGGAGCATGCTTATGTGGTGGAGCACAATGAGCAGCTCGTCGTTTATAACATTCTGTTCTCCCCGGCGATTCTGAGTCACGAGCTGCAATCCTTGTCCAATGTGACATCGTTCGTTAATTTCTTTTATGTGGAGCCCTTTCTGCGGCAGTCCGTTCAATTCCAGTCCCATCTCAGACTGGATCCGCACCAGAGGATTGAGATGAAACAGCTGCTCGATCGGATTCTGAGCGAATACAAAGACAAGCAGCTCGGCTATCGGCTGCTTGTTAAGACACGCTTAATTGAAATGTTCGTATTCCTCAGCCGCTGCTACGATCAAATGCTGCACAAGCCGATGACGGCACTGGCCACGGAGCACAAAGTAATCGAACGGGTGGCTGAGTTCATAGAGCTGCATCACGCGAATCCGCTGTCGCTGGCCCAGGTTAGCCAGATGTGCGGCATGAGTCAGTCTGCCTTCACATCCAAGTTCAAACAATACATGGGCCGAACGTTCATTGAGTTTCGCAATGAGATTCGCATACGCACAGCCAAGGAGCTGATGCTTGCAACCAATAGCAACATTTTGCAAATTGCCCAGGAGGTAGGCTTCGACGATTTGAGCTTTTTCAATAAGCTGTTCAAACAGATGACAGGCCTGTCCCCCCGACAATTTCGCAAAAGCAATCAAGAGGTTTAACCTCCGACGTACACAATCTGAATATCCCAGTCTTCCTGCCCGTTCAACATGGGCTCGATCTGGATACCTTGCGGAACAGACAGGCGCATAGTTGGTTTATCCGCTTCCTTCGACCATGATACATCCATGCGCCCGTAAGCTGTCGGAATCATTCCTTCCGCCCATAACAGCTTCGTGGCCGGAGGTTTGACCCTGATCTTGCGGAACCCATCCTCCAGCTTCTCCACTCCCAATACCTGATTGCCAAGCACAAATGCCGGTGCAGCCGACCAAGCATGTGCGTGACTTCTCGGAAATACGTTGAACGTCTCCCAAGTGGTCGTAGCTCCATAACGGATCATCTGACCCCAGTCCGTCCGGATCTGCTCAAGCGTACGCTCCAGCTCACCGAAGCGCTGCCACACCTCGAACATATAGAACGAGAAGAACGGCGAGCCGATCTTAACCCAATCCTCCGGCGGGTCCAACAGCTTCTTCTCGATAATGGCTGCCTGTCGCTCGCCCAGACAATCGGCCAAATATAGCAGCACATGTGTCTGCAGACTTCGTGTGGTCGAAGGCTTCCCGGTACGACGGTGGATACCGTCCAGGTACACCTGCCCCTCTTCATCCCACAGAAACTCCTGAATCACTTTCTTCATTTGATCAGCATACTCGCGAAGAGATTCCGCCTCGCTGTGCAGGCCAAGCGATTCCGCCATCTGAGCAGCAATCCGGTGGCATTGGGACAGCTGCGCCTGCTGCGCTGTAACTACACCGACGTACGGAATATCGATTGGCGCCCAATCAAGCAAATTCCATGAGCTGGTGTCGAATAAACCGTCCGCGTTCAGAAACCCTCTATAAGCCTCCAGAGTATCACGGATCTCGGGATAGATCCCCTCGATGAAGGTGCTGTCTCCGCTGAATTCCACATATTCCTTGCAGGCGATAATCCAACTGAAGGTCCACATCGGAATCGCCGCCTGCCAATCGGTTGGCATGAGCGCAAGCAGCAGCGGACTCTGGCTTCTTGACCGGGGCACCATCTCCAGACAATGCCTCACCAGCTCATAGGAGCCGAACAGTTGATAATTGACCAG
>JARBUQ010000245.1 GCA_029239545.1 Paenibacillus sp. | reverse complement strand
CATTAGGTATATAGCCGACCCATTCATAATATAAAAACTTATTAGGTACCGACGTACTGGACGTTATGTGAAGAGAAGAAGCTCCCGCACTCTTATCCGATGTATCTAGCTTAACCTCAGTATCTGTGTTTCCGCCATTTCGTTTCCAATAACGCGGTAGCGTAGGATCGTACAAATTCGGGGTCTCAAAACCACTGTTTGGAATATTCGAATTGGATAGATTAGGCAACGCCCTAACCTCATCAAATTGCACCTCTGCATTCGTTGGTGTACTCGTTGCAGGGTATAGTCTAATTCGTACGTCATGGCCTGCAGCAGGGGCTGTGAATGTGAAGGAATCATCGGCCCAAGACGTGTTCGCGAATATTTTGCTACCCAGTATTGTACTTGTTGTGATATCGATGGCCTCAATCTTCCCGCTCACCACCCCATCTGTCTTACCTGAAAATGCAACAGAATACTCCGTTTCTGGTTCATAGGTTGACAGCTGCTGCTCCAGTCCTTGTACAGTGCTTCCATCCGTTCTCAGGACCAGCGAGTTTTTGCCCACATAAGGGGATGTGTTTGAGCTGAAGGCGGTGCTTGCTGTTGACAACCAACGGCTCCAAGCAGCTGGCAATGTCACATCGGTAGTAGAATGGAACTCAAACCCAGGGTTCAAAGTTTTGTTTGCACTGCCTTTATATAAACCAGAAGCTGCATATGCTGAACAATAATCGATTCTGCAAAGTGCGTTGGCGATATCCCATACTTCCTGATCGAATATGCTGAGATCTATCCAATGATGAAACATATAACTTCGCAATACGTCATCCCTGTGATAAGGCGTACGATTCAAATACCAGGAAAGTACGGGTTGCTGTAAGCTGCCATTCCATATTACATCGGTGAAGATTCTGGTGAATTTGTCCATATCTGATCCATTCATAACGAAGCCTTCACGATAGGCTCTCAGGATGGCGGGGATATTAGCTGCCCCATGAGACATATCCTCGGAATATTGCGCATAGTTAACATATTGACCATCATCCCAGCTTCCGAGATTGTCCCAATAGTTCCATTCATAAGCATTGCTGTCGATCGTATTTATTCGCAATTTGCCTTTAAATGTTCTCATTAAATCATTAGCACGACTCTTGTAAAGCTGCCGATCCGAAGTATAGGCAGGGATCCCCTCTGTCGCCGAATACAAATTATAGAGCAAGTTAACATATGTGTTGTAGTGGTTATGATTCTCACTTCGATTTGGGAACCACTCCGTATCATTGCCTGAAGGCATCATGTAGATTCCGGTTCCATTATCCAACCCATCTGTACCAGAAATCTGCACCCAGTAATCATCCCATTTGTGGAACAGGTTATTCGCTACAAAATCCAAGTAATCATCTGCTATGGTCTTGTAACGGGTATGCAGTCTGGAATCCTGGTTAACCGTTCTCACAAATTCAATAATAGGCGCGCCTATTCGGCCATCATGGTGGAAATGCTCTGTTAGTGGAGCTAACCTCTCCTTCGCATAATACACATGCATCGTTTGACCTGCCGAACCAGAGGGCATATAAATCTCGGCCTGCAGCTCATGAGTTGGATCATTGGGTGTAGTGAAGTCCAAGGTTTGGGGTCCACTCGTTGTAAACGTCTTGGAGGCGATCACCGTAGAAGCAGTCAAATCTCGAATACGTATAGCGCCAGTTGCACCAGTAGAGAGCCTGGCATTAATTTGAAAGCTATGCTTCCTATCTTCTTCGTAGTTCAGTATGCGTTGACTGATTAAAGGATCATTCGTACCATCATGGGTGAACTCCATGCCCCAGTCTCCATTCGGATAAGCATCCGGATCGTTCGTTCGGTGGGCGCTGCTTAACAAGGTAGACGGGCTTCTTGTCCAGCCTGCTGCTTCTGTCTCAACGATGGATCGTATTGAGAACGTATCCACCGTTACCTGAAAGTCGTTCACCGTGGAATTATTGTGATAAAGAACGATCTGCAAATCTTGTCCAGCAGTGGATGGAGCCGTAAACTCAAATGAGTATCGACTCCACCACGTATTGGAGAACTCCTTCGTAATTAACGCAGTGTTGGTTGTAGCATTAAATATTTGAACTCGTCCCTTATAGTTCGGATCGGAAACCCTTCCATAATAAGTAACTACATATTTCTGGTTCGGTGTATATGCGAAGCTTTGATATATTCCATGATTGGCAATTCCGTCACTTTGAATCTGCAGCCCATATGTTCCACCATGCCAGTTATTAATGCCTGACACAAGATGAACATCCGAGGAAGAAGAGACCGGAAATCTCACCCAATCCTTCGGCAGTGTAGCATCTCCTGGATCAACAATTTCCATACCACGATTCAAGAGAAGCTCCGGACCAGGTGCATCTGTCTGCTTCACACTGATGTTGTCATAATGGGCCTTCAATCCAGCCACATCGGTGCCTTCCAGCCCAAGTCTAACCTGTATCGTTCCACTTGATGGTGCGACAAAATTGAATACGAATTGCTCATAGTTCAAATGATGTACCCTTGTGAATGCCAGTACCTGAGAAGTTGTTGAATTGTAGATCTCAATGCGTCCATTTGCTTTCTCTGTATCCACGCCACTGTAAGCACTCACTTCGTATGTTTTGCCACCGATCAAACCGGTTATAGTCTGTACTAGCCAGTTCCCATTGGTCCCATCCAATTCAACTGTTGCTCCAGCATTACCTGTGAAAACGTCCTGCGATGCTGTCGAGCGTTGCGACATAGCTGTATTTCCTGCTTGGGTCCAACTATCAGGTATTCCGTTTGCATCTGCGTCAGTCTCGAAGCCTCCGTTCACGATCAACTCGGCGGATGCAGTATTCGCTCCGGCAACAGCAAAATCCGTATTCTTTAGAAGCCAATGGGCGGTTCCGCTATCCGGCCACCCTTTGTAGCCATCGCCGTTGATATCAACCGCATTGTCGAGCATACGGTCTGTGTGTTCAACAATCTTATCGAGCCATTTGGTATCACCTGTTGCATCATATGCATTCTGGTAGCCCTCCAAATAATAAGAAGCTCCCCATGCCAAATTTCCTCCTATCGGATCATCTGAATAGCCCCTTCCTTTGTTTACGGTTTGATCATCTACAAGAAATCGGTCCAAGCTGGTATCTGCCGCCCATGCGTTCGTCATTCCTACGAGCATGGATGTCACTACTGCAAATGTTGCGATATACCGCAGCCTTCTTCTCACAACAATTCCTCCTCCAGAATATAATGTTAAGATACCTATATTAAAGCGCATACATTAATTCAGGGACATATCCATAACTGACTTTTCTGTTGTTTTGATGACAGATTATACTCTATAACCTGCGAATGATATCGTTCGCCTTCTGTTCATAGGTATACTGCCATTCCGGGCCCAGCAAGCATTCCATAACTTCATAGCCACCCTTGTTATAGTGATCAACAGGTGGGGCGTAGTGCATGTAACCGTTCGAGAATGCGGCAACAAAAGTGTGCTTATACGGCGATGTTTGTTTGAGCTTCAAACCTACCTCGACCAGCAACTCAGCAGGTGCAGTAATTAGCACGCAGTCCCCAATCTTAATGCCTTGAACCTCAGCAGGAATCGTTAACTCACCTGCCTGGTTATTGATCGCCTGATGAGTCTTCATTGTATCTATATCCTCTTGAATCCTTATCAATTTCTCCATGATGTGTATATTGTTAACATATCGATCAAGGTTTCCTTTGTTGTGAGCATCCATTGAAGTAAGCTCATTTGAGCCTATCTCGGCTTCATTCAGGTATCTATAGGAGTAGTCTGATGGAAAATTGGGATTTAGTGCATATTTAATATAAAGGGGAAGAAATGTTTTAAAGTTAAGAGTCGTCCTCCTTAAGGAGGCTAGCAGTTCAGTCTGATCATGCAATCTCGCTTCTATTCGGTCAGCAATATCCATTTTCCGTGGCAGTTGGATTGTTTCAGATAGGACACTTAAACCTGCAGTTTTAGTTTCTATTCGTCTTATTGCTTTTAAAGCACTCAGTCCTAACATAGTTCCAATTGGTTCACAGTTTCTGGAGCGATTCACATCTTTAAAAAACACCTCAAGTATGTCTCCTCCTGCCCCCTGTAGGAACAATGCCATTACTCCATTCCCTAGGTTCTCTTCAATGACCTTAGAAGCAAAACCTACAAAATTAGCCGTCACCCCTCTATCAGGAACGCCGATCAACAGGTGGCAGGCGAAATTGTACACAACAGCTAATGGCTGACCATCCATGCGATCAATTCTTAGTAAACCTATAGATGGGTCAATTGGGCCAACACCTGCAACATCCTCATCCGGTGGACAAGGATGGGCATATCGAATAGACCAGTGATTTCCATCCTTCATTTTGAGGTTGCGGTTTACAATAATTCTGTCCTCATAGCCGATTCCCGAGCCAACTGTTACTTCTGTCATATTTTGCAGCGCTTGTCTCACTACCTCAAAACTTCGCTCCACCTGCTCTGCATCATCGCATATCAGTCGCCCCTGAGGGTGGGTATGCGAAGCGTTCACCAGTACGTTTTCTCCGGGAATGTGCAGCTCATTCTGGATCATATTACGCAGCTTCGGCAGAAAATCATCCTTAATATCTCCCAAGCCACCGATAGCCAGGGCATCCAAAGCGAGGATCACTACCTTGGTCTTACCGTCATCCAATACCAGCGCTTTTGCATATAAAGGATCACTAATGAACACCCCTTCGTTACTTGTAGTAATATCGATCTTCGCCACGCCTGCACGCAAACTCATATCCTTACATCCTCTCGTTTCTATTTTCCATCCATTTACTTCGATTCAAAGTTCACTTTAATTAAAACTTAAACATCATGTCGTGAACAGCTTCATATCCGACTTAAATAACGATAATATGACCTTTTACTTTATACGGTAAGGATGTTGCCGAATGTCACTGTCGATTCTGTTATTTCCCGGGAAATTTGTCGAGCTTAGCTTGCTGATTATTTTTTCGTTCGACTTGAGGTTACACGGTATGAGAAAAAACACCATAACAAAAGCAGCCCTTCCCTCCGATATGATCAAGAAATCGGGGAAAGGGCTGCCTGACTAATAAGGCTTATTTAGGTATCTCAAACATTTTAAGATTCAATTGATTACGCTGCTCTTCGGTCAGCTTCTCGATCTTGTTAGCTCCGGTCACACCTGTCAGAGTAATACCGGCCGTTTTCTTAATATAGGCCTGCAATTCCTTAAGTTCTTTCTCACTAAGCTTCATCAAATTGCGCTCTGCATTCGTGCGGGCAAGCATGATGCCAATTACTTCAGCCGCTTGTGCCGTGTTAGGCTGGATTCTGGCACTGCCATATGCAATGGCTGATGCTCCAACGTTTTTGCCAGCTACGATGACATTCGAATAACCCTTGGGTATGAAGGAGCGAAGAGGCATGCCATACTTATCCGGCTTTCCCTGCTGATGCCCCCATTGATAGTTAACCGTACCTTGAAGGTCAATGGGATAGCCCGCAATACTGACATTATCCTTATGCATAAGTCCGGACATCAGATCTGTTGCCTGAAGAATATATTCAGTCTCATAGCGGTCGTAATCACGAATATATAAGTAATTCGGATAACCATTCGACTCGGCATTCTCCCAACCCGGCAATTCCTTGCGAAGATGAGGCAGAATCCTGTCCGTCTCCTGCTTCCCAAGCTCCAACGCTTTGTTAATGCTGGCTGGATCAGCCGGATCAACTCCGTACACTAACAGGGCATTGATCAACACATCGCCATCTCGCTGATTAATCGTATTCAGGCCGCGCAGAAACACTTCCTTCGTGGTAGCCTTGTAACGCGATCCCACATTGCCGAAGCCCCATGTGAATTTGTCGGTTACGGTCGTCAAACCGCCATATTTCTCCTCCAGCTCTTTGCTGCTGAACTTGTTGGTTTCCTTCTGGAACTTGTCCCAATCGACATTACGGAACTTCATCATAATAGATGCCGCCATATGATCCTTGTCTCCGCCGAATACCGTCTCAACCCCCGGTATCCGCTTCAAGCCAAGCTTGCTTACGATAGCTGCGTAATCTGTGTTCTCCACCCAGTACTTCGCTGTAACTGTCCGCTCCTGACCATCCTTCGTACGGTACGAGATCGAGTTGATCCTCCGATCGTTCGCATCCGTTCCGGTGGCAAGCTCAATATTATTGATCTGAATGCCGGACTCAAGAGGAATGCCTTCCAGGAGCGCATTAAAGTACGGCTCGAATTCACTTTTTTTGCGGATGTCGCCTTTCTTATAAAGGTCGAAAAGCTCCTTCACTCTACCTTGCAGCAGCGAATCTCGATTATCGGCGAAAGGCTCGTCCAGGTACAGCATCTCTCCTTGAATAAGCTGTCCTCCCGGCAGCTCTCGCGGATCAAGAATGACAACAGACAACCCTTCATCCCTGGCCGCACGGGCCAAATAAATCCCTTCGATCTCGGAGCCAATCATCACGATATCCGGTTTGCTTGGATCTATTACCTTTGGCTCCTTCTTTACTACTTCTTCTTGTTTGCAAGCTGAGATGAGCAGTACTGCAATGATTAATAGAGCTAATAATGTGCGTCGATAAATAAACATAAATCCTCCAGTTCAAAAAAGGTTTTCCAGATTATCCTTCTCTACTTTACCAAATATCGCCTATATTCACTACCCTACGAACGAAAAAAGTGTAGGGGAAGTTGCACTCTATCCTATGCTTGCCTCCAGATTTGTTATTTTGCCTCGCTAATTGTTTCGTTTCCTTTACTAGTCTCAATAGATCTCATTAATTGGGCAAAAAAAAAGCTGCCGGTTTAACCGACAGCTTTTCTCTCTGGATTGCCTTATTGAATTTTTGTTAATTTAATAGTAGGGTCGCCTTGTGT
>JARBUQ010000244.1 GCA_029239545.1 Paenibacillus sp. | reverse complement strand
GTTCACGCCATGTAGTCGGATGCGTTCTCTGCAATACTTTCTGAGTCTGGGTGAAATGAAGCGACTCCAATTCCTCATCCAGCCGCTGTCTGATTGTACGATCATGATTATCCTCGTTCATCCTCGAAACCTCCCTTCGTTAACAAAACCTTCAGCTGTGCACGCCCTCTTGCTAATCTGGCCTTCACGGTGTTCACGTTTGCTCCTGTACTCTCGACAATTTCCTGAATGCTCAGCTCATTGTAGTAATATAAAATAATTGCTTCCCTGTAGCTATATTTAAGCTTGTGAATCGCATCGCTGAGCTTGGCATTGCGCCATTCCTTAAGCAAGTAATCGTCTGGAAGCATCTCCTCAGCTTCGTTGTGCTCTGGTTCGATACGGGCGAAAGGGAACAAATGCCTCCAGTCCCAAGTGCGCTGCTTCATTCGACAGCGATTTATCGTGATCCGGGTGAGCCAGCTTTTGAGCTTCGCGGCATCCTGCAGCTGATCAATTTTGTGAAATGCGGTTATAAAAGTATCTTGAACCGCTTCTTCTGCCGCTTGTTGATCTCGGACTAACAAATATGCCGTACGAAGCAAGAGATCCCCATATTGTTCCATGATCGTCTTAAGTGCTTCCTGGTCTTTCTCTCTAAGCTTCTGCACAACATCCAGGCTGGCTTCCCCCTCTCCCCGTACTTAGATGCATGTTACCCTTATTAGGTTGCAAAAAGAAAAAAACCGGCCTAAGGCCCGGTCATTGGTGGTCAAGTTCAGTTTGGCACTTGGGATTTTACAGTTCCTTCTTCTGCTGACTAGCTACCGCTTCCATTCCCCTCTGCTCTTGATTCACCCTGCTTCATCTTAATCCTGATAAAAAATAACCCGATTGCCAAACGGATCCTGGATACACATCTCCAGTGTATCCCAAGGAGTTTCTTCTACACCCGGACGCGCGTATTTGTAAGCTTTGGTATGCAGTTGAGCGTGCATTGCCCTCACATTCTCAACTTCGATACGAATAGCTGCTCCAGGTGAGCAATCACCGTGATGCTCTGACAAGTGAATCATCCTACCTTCTCCATCTGAAACCTGCATATAAAGCGGCATTCCAGGTTCGAAACGATGCTCCCAATCCAAATGCATATCCAAATAACGCAAATAAAAATCTTTGGCCTTCTCTTCATCGAATATACGCAGAATCGGAATAATACTTTTCTTTACCCTTCCACCAGTACTGCTGCCTGAATTCTCTTTCGGTATAATCGTATCGCTCGATTCCTCCCCACTCACAGGTACTTCAATCAGTTCCTCGTGGGATAGGAGTGTATGGCCCAATTCGTTATAAGCTTTCAGCATCGTATAGCGATTGCGTACCTTGTGGGCTTCCAGCAAGCTTCTCTTCAAAAGCTCTTCACTAATTCCAATGGCTTCCGGTGTGCTAGGCCCTCCCGTTCGCTCAAGGAGACTCCTTATAATATCCGGTGAAGGAATGTGTTCAACCAGCTTGGCTATATGCTCCCAATTCGAGCGAATACTCGCTAGTGCCGGAGAATATTGTTCCTCTACGGAATTCACTTTAAGGAAATGCTCACTTTTCACAATATGATGATACAATTGCGATATTTGAGCGCAGGCAATCCCTACTTTGGCACCATGAAGCAGTTGTTTGCGACCAAGCTTCAAGTACTCCATCTCCCAATAATGGGATAAGTGATGCTCGGACCCCGACGCTGGATGCGATTGACCAAATAGCAGCATTGCTATACCGGATTGAATGAGTGCATTCATCAATACTCGAATTCCGTTCTCATTACGCTCAGCAATATCGTCAGCATGTCGGATACAGTCTGACAATGCTTCCCTGGTCATCTCTGCCGATACCGGACAATAGGGTTCTTGTGCAGCAATGTTAGAAAATCTCCAGTCGAACAAGGATGTGTATTTGCCTAACATATCACCAAAACCGGCTGAAACGAGGCTCCGGGGTGCTTCCATAAGAACGTTCAAATCAGCAAAGATGGCAGACGGTGCAATCGCTGGAATCGTAGTTTTGACCCCTTTAATGATAAGTGGAGCGCCTACCGATGTGAACCCATCCACAGAAGGCGCTGTTGGGATCGACAGAAACGGCTTGCCCATCTTGAAAGCGGCAAACCGAACCAAATCATGGATCGTACCAGAGCCAACAGCAATAATAACATCCGTCGATTGTTGCGGGATATCAAGGAGAATCTGAACAAGCGTACCCTCATCAGCCACTACATCACCACGGGAATCTGCTTTCAATGAAAGGAACGTTGCCGTGATATCTGCTTCATGCAAGCTTAAGAGCAGCTTCTCCCCCGCTGCCTTATACGTATTCTCATCCACCACAAGAGCAACCTGTCGATAGTTTTGCTCGGTCAGATAGCCGGCAACCAGATCCAAAGCCCCTTTTTCAACCACTATGGTGTCTAAAGTAATGGGATTATGATGACCGCATGCGCAGCTTGCAATAGATGCTGACCATCTTGCATTAACACTCATCAGATACTCCCTCTTTCTTCTTCGGATAAAAGAAATGTGCTCACCGCATACGCAATTCCCTCTTCGTGCAGGGACTTGGTCACGAAGCGCGCCCGATCCTTCAGCTCAGGGATCGCATTGCCCATCGCAACCCCTATCCCGACCGATTCAATCATTTCCAAGTCATTCAATCCATCCCCGAAAGCAGCAACTTCCTCAGGTCGGAATCCTAAATGGGAAATTAACCATTGCAGCCCAATTGCTTTGTTCATACCTTGGGGATTAATATCGAACGCCCATGGGCGCCATCTATGGGTGTAATAGGGATGCGAAGCCCCATTCAAATAAGTTTGTTCGTCTTGATCATCACAGAACACAATGAACTGGTATACATCCGGGATAGGGGTGATAAGTCCTGATTCCAAGCTCAATAGATCGGGCTGCATAAAGCCAATTTCCTGCTGAGCCTGAAGAAAAAAGGGAGCGTCCTCACGATTGATATACATGCGCTCTGACCCGTATAAAAGCACCGTATGATTCGATTGCTCCGCGTCTTGCACCCATTGCTGGACTACTGTTGGATCAAATGCATTTCCATAAATCGTCTTTCCCTGATGACCTACATGACTGCCATTGCAAGTTATCGCCCAATCAATACCGAGCTCTTCCCGAAGGGAAGCCATCTCGTGCTCACTGCGTCCCGTGCATAGTGCAAGCACAATTCCGTGCTCCTTAAGCTTCTTCAAAGCTTCTTTCGTAGATTCAGGTAAAAAATCCCGATCCCGAAGTGTTCCATCCACATCAAAAGCTGCCAGTTTAATCAAGTATGCCACCTCGTCTTTTTGTCTTTCCCTATTATAGCAGAGGTTAGGCCATTCGTTGTTCCAATATTGTCAGAATAGAGAATTCCGATCCTAAGAAGGTCTAATCCACAAATGAGATTCGTCCTAGATCAGCGTCTACGATGACTTGATCTCCTGTGTGCAGTAAGCTGATCGCGGATTGTACAGCAACAAGCGCAGGAATTCCTCGTTCCCTTGCGAAAATTGCACCATGGGATAAAAATCCTCCCACCTCTGTCACGATCGCAGCTGCCGAGTGCAGATTGTATACTAGACTTGGGGACAATATAGGGGCTACGATGATAGAGTTAGGTGGAATTTGCTCGTAGATTGAACGATCAAGCGGATTGTTTACAACAAATACAGGTCCTTGAGCTGCTCCTCCGGATGCTGTCTGTCCAATTAGTTCACGGTTACTGTTGCTGTGATCTTTACCGTCTCTCAGTCTGCCTCTTACAGCTATTCCATTTCTAATCCACTGTGTGGGTTTGTAATGTTTGGCTGTTTGAATGATTTGCATTCTTTCACAGATGACTTCTCTAAAGGAATACTGGATCCCCCCTAACCCCCCTTCAAGCTCTGCCATGGTTAAATAATAGACCTGCTCCTTCTGCTCAATGATCCCTCTTTCTCTTAACCGCTCCCCCAGCTCTAGAATAGCTCTTCTTACACTGGCTCCACCCTTTTGCAGCAAATAATCATCATTCTCAGTACGAGTAACAGCAAGTCTGAACCTCTGAAGACAATCCAGAAAGTCCTCCCTGTCTGTTACAGGTAAGGCTGAACATATCTTCTCGATCAGTGCCATTCTTAGTCCTGTGCTCAAATTTGGTTCTATTCTTAAGGTTTGCTTCGCTGCCGAATTAATTAATGACATTAAAGGAATGCATTCCTCGGCTAGTGTTGGTAAATAGGTTAGCACTGGCTGCGGGGACTCATAACCAAACTCTTCAATAAACCGCTTGAATTGCAGCACCCAAGGATGGTCTGGAAAGCGTGTCAGGTCAGTACTTATAGTTTCAAAATCTAACGTGATCTGTGCTGTGCTTATTAGCTGGTTTAATAAATGCGTCTTACGCGCTGTGAGAGTATCCAATCCAGATGACAATATCCCAAGCTGTACCTCAAAATGAACCTGATCACCTAGTGCATTCTGAAGATGGGTCTTCAGCTTAAGGGAGAGACTGCGCCGTTCACGCAGCCAATCTCTCTGTAAATATTGTTCGAAACAGCTTCTAAACTGGATCACACTGTCGAGAATGACTTGCCATAATGTATCCGCAGAGTGTCGTGTAAGATCCTCTCTCAGATTTTGATCGAAGACAGGTTCAAATTTATTTCTCATATCGAGCCACTCTTCCCATATATCGACCGGCTTGGTTTCGCTTACACCTACTTGAACTGGCTTCATCTGAATGTAAGGATATCCGTGAACAAAACGCACATCCCACATGTCCAAATGAAACAACCCGCTCGGATCAAGCGTTTGATCTAACGGACTGGCCGGCTCCGTACATTGATCCAGCAAAAACCACTCGCCAGGCATTTGTTCGAGGATTGCGGTTACCGGACGTACTTGCAGCCAATATAAGCTGCCATCGCAACTACAGAACTCCATATCCACTTCGCGGCCAATAACCTGCCTCATCCGAATAGCAGCTTGCACGATTTCACTGGTCAAATCATTTGACAAGGAATCACAACCGTCACCAACCCAATGCCCGTCCTGGTAGGTCAGCGGATTGACGGTTCCCCCTGCCACTTGGTCCCCTCTACCACCTGTAAGCTCAATGACGGGTTGCTGGACTCCGGTCAGCGGATCGAGGGAAAATACGATCCCGCTCCAATCAGCCTCCTTGAATGCTTGCACAAGAACACCGCACTGCCCTTCGCCCATTCCTCCCGAATGGATTACCCGTTCAAGAGCCGACGCTAGTTCATCGGCTCTCTGAATGACAATGGACTCAAACCTCCCTGCGTTCGAGCTTTCCAAACCATCTTCGATCAGAGATGAAGAACGCACAATCCAGCCTGTCGGAGAAGACAGCTTAGCGTTCAACTGCCGAGCAACTTCCACGGCCTCAGTAAGCCAAGCCTCTTGCAAAAAGAAGGATGCTTGCAGTACGAACGCCTCAGGAACCGTATAACCGTTTTCGATCAGCTTCAGAAGATATGCTGCTTTATTGCCGGCTGCTTGCGCCGCAAACGAATCCTTATGCAAAACCATTATCGCTGTCATCTACAACAACTCCCCGGAAGACGGTCGAGCTTTCATATGAATCCGCAAAGCCGGATATGCCGCATTGAATTCACTCATTCGTTGTTCCAGAATACGGTAATCAATCCAGCCTGGGAACAATTCTGAGCTCGGAGTGAATGTAACACTTGTTCCGGTTTCCTGAGTTGCTCCCACGATTTGCACACCTGTTACCGGAATTCCATTCCGATATTGCTGGCGGATAATCTTCCCCTCTCTTCGAACCTCTATCGTAAGCTGAATGCACAATGCATTTACCACAGCTATACTAATGCCCTTCTCAGCACCGGGAGCCACATAACCGCTTCCCTTACTCTGCATATCTGTCAAGATTGACTGTACCAGCGGAGTATTCGATTGTGGCAGCAGCTTACTAGGAATGCCTCTGCCATTATCAGCAACGGTTATACTGTGGTCCTCATGGATGTATACGCTCATCTCAGTGCAATGCCCTGCCCGATGCTCCAGAATGGTATTCTCAACTACCGCCCATAGCAATTCATGCACGTCATAACCCTTATCACCAATATCACCCAAATAATCTCCTGCATGATTGCGTGCATGGGTCATATCCATGTAATCACTCGTATCCTGAACGTCTGACACTGCAGCCAGCAGCAGCATTAACGGCAGCACCCGACTTGCAGGAATTATATATTTGCCGCCCCGTTCCTCTTGAGCTAACAGATCAGCCCCTGTTAAAGCCTTTAGATGATGATACAGTTGTCCTGTAGTGCCCATATTCAATCGCTCTACAAGCTCAAGTCCAGTCCGCGGAGCCTTCAATATTTCCTTCAAAATATCCAATCGCTGCTTATGACCCAGTGCTGCCAGTATTTTGGCTGTCTTATCGCTGCTCATACCCAGAAGCTGCTCCAAGCTGCGTTCCTGCGGTTCCCATCTACTCTGCACCTGTTCATTGACTAGCTGTCCTGAGTAATAAACGAATCCCATGTAGCCGTCTATTGCAGGAGTTGGAACTTGGGTTGTCTCCATTGTATGGAAATGGTTCTCGATCGAGTTCGCTTTGTTAATTCCTACTTGTTCAAGCAGCTGTCTGATTTCAAGCAATTGCAGCTTTAATGCGTCTATCTCGAACCCATAATCTCTAGTCAACTGCAGCACCTCCTAATTACGTATTTACGTATTATCGTTATACATAAATAATAACATAGGATTGAGCAAGAAGATACCACTGTTCAAATTGTAAGATAAATCCCTCAAATAATCCGAAAAACATAAAAAAACAAATACAAAAATTACTCCTACAACGAGAACACGAAAAAAATGTTTTTTTATACCGTTAACTCCTCAATTTCAA
>JARBUQ010000243.1 GCA_029239545.1 Paenibacillus sp. | reverse complement strand
ACAAGCACCGGGACAGTATGGAAATTGCGCATCTCCCGCCGATTGGGGCCTCCTGAGTAGTAACGAGAAGTTCAACTATTATGGCGGCTGCGCTTCAAATCGTAGTAATGCTGACGAGTTTGTGGCTCGGGCTCAGCATCCAGCTCCAGCTCCAACAGGCGTTCGAATGTCTCGTAACGACTGTTAAGCTGTTGGTAATTTCCAGTCTGGGCCAGTGCAGTCATAATGAGTCGGAAAACCGGTTCGAAATAGGGCTCCCTCTCCAGCATCTCATCCAGTCTGAGGATTGCTTGCTCAGCTTGCCCAGCTTTAAGCTCGTATTCGGCGGCAGCCTGACTTAGCTCCAGGTAGTTGCGCCGAAGCCGGTCTCTCTTCGGCTGCGCCCAGTCGTAATCATGCTCCTCCAGATAATGGCCGCGATACAGCTTGAGGAGGCTGTTCACATGCAGCCACAGTCGCTTGTCTCGCAAGTTCTTGGCTTCTGCTACTCCTTGCTCGAATAATTCCGCATCGGTCGTCAGTTCGTCGGCGCTCAGGCGATAGCTATCCAAGGAGAAGTCGAGCTTAATATCTATTCCTATTTCCCTGAACAGCTTTCTAAGCTGATAAACTGATGTATGCAAGTGAATCATCGCTTTGTCTACCGTGAATCTGCACCAAAGTGTATCGAGCAGGAGGTCGCGGGATAACCACTCGCCCTTATGTTGAAGCAGAAAAACGAACAATTCCTTCGTCTTCAGCGTGCGCCACTTCATTTTCCGGTCGGAATCGAGCTGTGGAGACAGGACGAGCTTGCCGAAGGTTAATACAGCCGGGCTCAGCATCTTCTCAATTACGGGACTTCTAGACGGTACATAAGCTCGTATTCGCTCCAGTGTTTTGAGGAATCGCTGAGGCTCAACCGGCTTCAACAAATAATCGAGCGCATGCAGCTCGAAAGCCTCGAACGCATACTCGGTATAGGCCGTGATGTAGACGATTCGGATTGAGCTGTCTAACTGCTGAATATACTCGGCGGCAACGAGTCCGTTCATCTCCGGCATACCGATATCAAGGAAGACGAGGTCTGTCTTCTCACGCTGGATATGGGCAATTCCATCCTTGGCAGATAAATATTTACCAGTCACCAATATATCGGGTGCCGACTCAAGGACCCATTCCATATGCTGTAATGCTGGCTTTTCGTCATCAATCAGAATGGCTTTCATCGTGTTCACTCCTTGTTGTGGATGGTGTGGATGCAGTTACAGGTATTTCGAAGCTTACCGTTGTGCCTATTCCCTTCGTGCTGACCACATGCAGCCCTTGGCCGTATAACATTCGCAGTCTTCGATGGATGTTCTGAAGCCCGACACCACCTGAGTGCTTGTCCGTCAAGAGCTTGGCGAGCTGCTCGCGCGTTATGCCGACTCCATCGTCCGAAACTTCTACGCGAATCTGTTTATTCTTCACTTCGAGTGTCAGACGGATAGTGCCTCCAGCTGCACGCTGCATGATTCCGTGATGGACGGCGTTCTCGACGATTGGCTGAATGCTGAGCGGCGGCACCATGATCAGATCGGTTACTTGCAAATTGTACTGCAGGTTAAGCCGTTCATCGAATCTGGCTTTTTCGAGCGCCAAGTAGGCGTTTACGAGCTCCAACTCCTTATGAAGCGGTACCTGCTGCTCAAGATTCTGGAAATCGAAGCTGCCCCGCAGGTAACGGCCAAGCTCGAAAAGCAGTTGCACGGCTTGTTGTGAGTCGTACCGGCAAACAGACATGATCGTATTCAAAGCATTATATAGAAAATGGGGCTTCGTCTGCGCCTGAAGGAATGCCATCTCGGTGCGGACGAGTGTTCGGATGGATTGCCGAAGCTCCAGAAGGATGCGCACACGGGCTTTCAGCTCGTCAGCATTGATCGGTTTGGCAAGGAAGTCGTTCGCACCTGCGCGGAACCCGATCTCGATTTCCTCGGGATAACTTCTTGTTGTCAGAATTACGATGGGCAGCTCAGAGAGCATATAACGTTCCCTGATCGATCGGCATAACTCAAGCCCGGACATCCCGGGCATGACCCAGTCGGTAATGACCAGATCGATCTGTGGGTTGCGGCTGAGCTCCTCGAGCGCGCTTGAACCGCCTCCGACCGCGATGACATGGCATCCATCCCTTGTCAGCAAACTAGTCAGCACCTGCAGATTAAGCGTGTCGTCTTCCACGAGCAGCACGGTTCCACGCCGTTCTTCTGTCGACTGCTGCTGCCTTACCTCCACAGTCGCAAGCGGCAATTCGACGTGTTTCTCTGCAGCCTCACGATCGGCTCCATCAGGAGTTTTGGGCATGGCTGGTACGCTGAACCGGAAGATTGATCCGCGAGCTGGTTCCGACTCCGCTTCAAGACTTCCGCCGCCCAGCTCGACCAGTTTGCGGGTAATCGTAAGACCCAGTCCCTCACCGGTATATTCCTGGTCAGCATGGGCCGCCGCTACCTCTTCGGAACTCAGGATGCGGTGCAGTCTGCCCTTGTCCATACCGCTTCCCGTATCGGCAACCGTTATGGTGACCCGTTCCCCGTTCGTATTCGCTGTAATGCGAACTTCACCTTTAGCTGTGTATTTTACCGCATTGTCGAGAAGATTATAGAGAATTTGCCTTAATCGATCCTCATCCGCATCCACAAGGGGCAGGTTATCCGGCCATTGCGTGGTGAAGCGGATCTGCTTGCCTCCGGTCAGATGCATAGCCACCTCCAGCACCGATTGAGCCACCGAGGGCAGGTTCACTGCGCGGCGATTCAGGATGATCTGCCCGTTCTTCAGTTTGTTGAAATCCCGAATGTCGTTAATAAGGAAGGTCAGCTGACGTCCTGCAGCAGCGATCATTGACAAGGATCGTCCTTGCTCCTGATTAATCCGGCCAGCCGTTCCTTCGAGCAGAGACTCGGCCATCCCAACGATTCCCTGCAGCGGTGACTGCAACTGGTGGGATGTATTGGCCATGAATTCGTCTTTCATGCTGTCGAGCTTCATGAGCCTCTCAGTGAGCTGTTCCGTTCGTCCGAACAAAGTGGAGAACCTGTTCACGAGAAGAGCGGCTTGCGACAGGCTGAAGACCAGCATCTCGTAGGGCACAGCGAATTCATTCTCCAGCAGGTTGAAGCCATGCAACAGGTAGACGGCAACCATAACCAGAATGCTCTGAATGCTTGCTACGATCATTATAGCGTTATCCTGTTTCAGCCGAATGCCCTGGATAAGCATATAGAGGACATATATGATGGACATCAGCGAAAAGATCAGATAGACGATCTCCCAAGCTGAGAATACGCTGGGGGGCAGCAGAATGGCGGCGAACATATGCAGACCGACAATGGTCTTCAACCATAGGAGTAAGGAATGTCTGCGAAATTGCGGGAATAAATGGACAAGGTACAGGATCAGAAAATAATAGATTAACGCTGAGGAAGCAAGCTGAAGCCTCAGCACGATTTCATACGGCATAAAGGGAAGTGCGGCAACGGCGAGTTTCTCTCCGTGCGTCAGCACATAAACCAAACAGGACAGGCAGAAGGCCCCCAAATAGAGAAGAGAGGTCTCTCGTCTTCGCAAACGAAAAAACAAAAGAAAATACAACGAAGGAATGAGAAAACCGACCGCTGTGATCACATAAACAAATACATTGGTCTCGCGATTATCCAAGATAGAAGTGGCATCTCCGAACAGCACTGGATAGATCTGGCCGCCGGTGGCGTAGCTGAAGTTGGCGACCTGGATTAGAACTTCAGCCTTTGTTCCTTCCACGCTTGCAAATCCGATATAAGGTACATTATTTGCAACCGTCTCCATCGCCGTCAGACCTGGAGCCCCGCTCGATCCTATCTCTTGGCCATTCACGAATATGCGGTTGGCGGTGCGAATATTGATTGTCCGGATGCCGTAGAAGGAGGATTCCCCCTCGGAAAGCTGTATCTGCAGCCTATAAGTACCAACGCCTTCAGCAGCCGGATTGCCCGATTCGGAGACGTAGGCATTCCATTTGCCTGGCACGGGGACGATGGCATCCGGAGAAGGTGCGCTTGCTGCGTCCCGGGCTGAGTCGTTGAAATCACTCGGGGTAAGCAGCCGATCACGATAAAATTCCCACTCGCCGGTCAGCCGTGCGGGACCATCAGCATGAAAATCCCATCCCCGCAAATCCATACTGCCCTTAACCGCTTTCGGATTGTCTCGGATGCTCTGCATATCTAGAATTATTCCGTACATCGGAAGAAGGGTAATCAGTATGAATCCTATTATTAGAGATAACTTGAATTTTTTCATATTACCATTCCTTCCGTTCCTTCCATCCCGAAGGGCCTCGGGATATTCCTGCTGTATGTATGCTTACACTTCGCACCACGCATAGCTCCCAGCGCGCGGTGCGAAAGAACGTCTATTTCATATTTAATCATCCCAAGCCTAATTTGACCAGAGAAACCAGCTCTATATGTTGTACGACAGAAAGTAATGCGAACATTTACGGAATTTTGCTATTATTAGGAATGTGATTGAGCAGTATAAATATGTCCTGGAAAGAAGGTCTTCGTATGGTTGAACATTTGGTTTGTTTCAAATTCAATGAGAACTACAATCCTGAGATCGAGAAGCTATTGCTACAGACGCTGTTATCTTTTCGTGAGTTGATACCAGGTATCGTTGATTTGACTGCAGGAGTGAATGTAACGGAAGAAACGGCAAATATAAACGGGTACACATTGGGACTTCGAGTGACCTTCGAAGATATGCAAGCCTTGCGCGAATACGGTCCGCATCCGGTACATCAGCAATTCGTTCAATCCTTAGATGGTTTATTAGAAAATGTTGTCGTTATCGATTATCCGATTATCAAGAACGGATGAAGTAGGTTGAGTTAAGCAGTTCAATGAAACGATTAGCAATTAAGGATGGAGAACGGTCTCGCTGAGTGGCAAGTCCTACTGAACGAGCAGGTATTTGCTTCATGAATTGTAATTCCGTAAGTGTGCCTTCATCCAGCTCTTGTCTGACGAAGGATCGTGTTACAAAAGCCGCACCGTAACCGCGATTAGCAAACTCGATCAACATATCCATACTGCTAAGCTCAATATCCGCTTCTATATGTATGTCCTGTGATGAGAACCACTGTTCGACGAACTGTCGGGTGCTGCTTCCCTGGGATAACAGCAGAAGCGGTATTTTTGTTATATCTTCAACGGCGAGCGGACGAGCTGCCCAATGCTTATACGCGGCTCCAACAACAAAACAATCTTGAATAGTGACTAACGGGACGACTACAAGCTCTGGATCAGACAAAGGGAGGTGTACAAGTCCCAAATCGATGTGGCCTTCTACCAAGCGTTTTCTGATCTCAGAGGTTCTGCCCTGGATAAGGCGTATACGCACGTCCGGATGATCTCTATGAAATTGATCCAGTGGGGATAATAGTAAATGTTTAATGATCGGTCCACTTGCTCCAATTTTGAGCTCACCCGCACTCAAGTCTTTAAGGGATTTCATCCGCAGCTCTGCTGCCTGAAGTAAAGAGAAGGAATGCTCGATATATTGCAATAAATCTCTGCCTTCTGAAGTAAGCCGAACCCCCTTGGAAAGTCGCTCGAACAGTTTGACGCCTAATCCTGCTTCCAACTGCTTGACTGCATAGCTAACAGACGGCTGTGTGATATGGAGCTCTTGAGCTGCTTTAGTTAAGTTGCCTGAACGAGCTGTGTGTAGAAAAATGCGATACCATTCTGTATTTATTATCATAATGATATTAATCCTCTCTATGACAAGACATAAATAAAGTGATTTCATCAATTTCAATATGAACAGTATAATGGACACAGAACCTGCCCGTCAAAATCGTTAAGGAGATGCTAACATGGCTGGTAATACGTTTGGGAATGTGTTCAAAATAACAACGTTTGGCGAGTCGCATGGAGAGGCAGTCGGAGTCATAGTTGATGGTGTTACACCAGGGGTTGAGATAGATGAAGCGTATATTCAAATCCAGATGGATCGAAGAAAACCAGGCCAGTCCTCGGTTACTTCACCCAGAAAAGAGTATGACACCATTCATATCCTGTCGGGCCTGTTCGAAGGGAAGACAACAGGCACTCCCTTGTTCATCATGCTGCATAATACAGATATGAGACCTGAGGCATATGATGATATCAGCCAAGCCTTTCGCCCTGGGCATGCTGACTACACATATCTTCAGAAATATGGGATTCGTGATCATCGAGGAAGCGGTAGAGCTTCGGGAAGGGAGACTGCAGGTAGAGTAGCAGGCGGAGCCGTAGCAAGGAGATTGCTCGAAATTCGCGGAGTTAGTGTAGTAGCATATTCCAAGGAGATAGGTGGAATTAAGTGCACCAGCTTTCAGGAAAATGAGATAGAACGTAATGCCGTTAGAGCGTGCGACCCAGAGGCAGCCGAGCTTATGATTGAGAAAATCATGCATTTGGCATCGATTGGCGATAGCTGCGGAGGGGTAGTGGAATGCAGAATTCGCGGTGTGCGACCGGGGATAGGTGAGCCTGTGTTCGATAAGCTCGATGCCGAGCTGTCCAAAGCGATGCTGTCCATAGGAGCAATCAAGGGCATTGAATTCGGGAGCGGCTTCGCTGCGGCGGATATGCTCGGCAGCGAGCATAACGATCAGATGGATGCTGAAGGCTTCAGAAGCAACCATGCAGGCGGGATTATTGGTGGAATCAGCACTGGCGAGGAGATTGTGTTCCGAGTTGCTGTGAAACCAACCTCCTCGATCTCACTTCCGCAGAGAACAATTGGAGTTTCCGGCGAGGAGCGCTCCATTGTGACGATAGGCAGACATGATCCTTGTATTTGTCCGCGAATTGTGCCGGTGGTGGAGGCGATGGCTTGTTTGGTAATTGAAGATTATTACAAGCTCCAGGCCGC
>JARBUQ010000242.1 GCA_029239545.1 Paenibacillus sp. | reverse complement strand
CATGCCCCCATATCGTAGTCATTCCGAATGCTTCAGCTGCTGCTTGAGATCGTCTCCCCGTGTCGCTGTCATGATGGTAGTAACCTACGAATTGCGTTAGAGCGAGATAGGCTCCACCGCTATGGAAGTCGAGCAGAAAATCTGCATCAGCCAACAAACGTTCCGTAACGTGCCAAGCTAATCGTTGGGTAACCGTACCGTCAATAGTACCCGGAAATTCCCTTGCCAGATTACATCCATCCTCCGGCGTGTTTCGTGAGATGCCGTAGTAAGATAACACATTCGTTACCGGAACGAGGATGACCGTACCTGTTATATGCTCCGGAAGAAGGTCTCTGCAGAGCTCGATCACGGTATGCACTCCCTCATACTCATCCCCATGAACGGCTGCTAGAATGAGAAGAGTTGAGCCTGGTAAATGACCTTTTACAACATGTACGGGAATAACGGCACCTCCCGCTTCTGCAGTATCGAAGGTAAGCAAATAACTAGCCTTTGTTCCATGCCCAAGCTGCTTGGAATTGAATTCATCTGCATGTACAGTCTCAAACATCCACAAATCTCCTCTCACCATAAGATATTATGGTTATACCAATAATTCAGAACAAAAAGGCCGATTTGTCCCTTCAGCTCTTTACCAACCCGCTCTTACTGTCTATCCAAATGATGAATAAGCATCTGAACTGCTTCTGCCTTACGTTTGGCTTTGATCAAATCTACCAGCTTTCTGTGCTCTCGGACGGTAACTGCAAAAGCTTCTACCGTGCTGACATCCGGATTCTGGGCTTTAAGCTCAATCATCTCGAAGTACCGGTTAATTACATCCGTCAGCTGGATAAACAAAGGATTACCCGTTAGGCTGAGCAGCTCCCTATGAAAAGCATAGTCTAGTGAAAGGAATTCCTTGACGGATATCGCCGCTCTCTCGGATTGTTCGATGATTCCGTATAATCGATCCAGATCAACGGTAGTTGCATTCGAAATGATCCATTCAATCGCTGATTGCTCGAGCATAATCCGGAAATTCCTTACGTTCTGAAGCTGGTGTTCGTCACCGCTCCATAGCGACAGCATTTCATGGAACAGAGGGGATAGATCCGGTTTCTTCACGAATATCCCTTTCCCTTGCTGCTTAATGATATATCCAAGCGTTTCCAACGTGCCGAGAGCTTCACGAACTACCGTTCGGCTTACACCTAACATCTCCGCCAAATCACGTTCGGTCGGCAGCTTCGCACCAGGCTGAAGCCGGTTCGTAATCATGTACTGTTTGATTTGTTCGCAAGCCATATTTTTAAGAATCATGTATTCATCGCCAGTTATCTGCTGCACTATTACATCCTCCTGCTTTTAACTCTACACCAAGCCCAACAATGCCATAGAGCAATTCTCAATCATCATTATAGTATAGCTCTATGTTAGTTTAAGATGGTTATATTGTAAATGAATCAGGCTGTACCCGTATCCTTCAAGGTTCCTGACTCCACATGGCGGGAGTAATAGTCGCATCCCCAGCGCTTACCAGCTGCTCCATCCCCCATCTACAATCAAGTTATGTCCTGTCACATACTTGGAAGCATCTGAGGCCAGATATACGATTGCCCCCTTAATATCATCATCATCAGCCATTCTTCGCAGCGGTGTTCGCTCCATATAGTTGCGCAGGAATTCCTCTGATTGAATCTCCCTGTCCGTATTAATCGGATTATAACCACCTGGACTAATACAATTGACACGGATGTTGTGCTTGCCATAATAATTAGCCAGCCATTTCGTCATCCCGACCATTCCCCACTTGGAGTATGTATACTCGATCCCACTGGTCATGTCAGAATCTCCATACACAGGAAAATGAGGGCCCAGTATGCCCTGAATGGATGCAATGTTAATGATGTTGCCTGATTGCCGTTCGCGCATGGAGGCTACTACTGCTTTGGTTAGCAGCATGACACCGAGGCCGTTCACCTGCTGGGCTTGCAGCCAGCCTTCTGAAGTCGTTTGTTCAATATCATTAAGTCCTGTTCGGGATACGGAATTATTAACCAGGATATCGATATGACCATATTCAGCTATCATGCGCTGCACGAATTCGCCAATGCTCTGCTCACTCGCCAAATCCAACTGCTGTGCTGCCGCCCTGTGGCCATAACTTCGAAGCTGCTTCGCTTGCTCTTCACAGGCTTCTAAACCTCGAGAAGCTATGATCACAATCGCGCCTGCCTCACATAATGCTCGAGAAATATGCGCTCCATACAAACCAGAGCCCCCGGTTACAACGGCCACCTTTTGATCGAGCCTGAACAGCTCCATTGTAGTTCTCAACACTTTCACCTCCTCCACGAATTAATATAGTATGGTAATACCAATTTTAACAACAGATAACGGACCGGTCAATAATAAATTGTTGCTTTCACCCTAGCAAAAAAAGCATCGTCTCCCTGCCCTCATCAAAAGATGAAGAAGAAAAATCGATACTTCTATTGTGTAGCTACTCCTTAACCGCTCCAATCATAACCCCTTTGACAAAATACTTTTGCAAGAAAGGATAAAGGAACAGCACAGGCACGGTCGCAACGATAATGGCAGCATATTTAATCGATTCTCCAATGAGAGCCTTGTCTACATCGCTAGCCCCGGTGGTCATAGAATCCGTGCTGTTAGTAATCAGAATCTCCCTCAACACAAGCTGAAGCGGGTACAAGTCACGATCACGCAAGTACAGGAGCGCATTAAACCAGGCATTCCAATGACTAACCCCATAAAACAGGATCATCACGGAAACAATGGGCAAGGAGAGCGGAAGAATGATGCGGAATAAAATAGTGAAGTCGTTTGCTCCATCCATTTTAGCCGATTCCTCAATACTTGCAGGTATTCCCTGAAATGACGTTCGCATAATAATGAGATTATAGGTGCTGATCGCTCCCGGAATAATGAGGGCCCACCTCGTATTTAACAGTCCCAGCTCGCTTACTAACAAGTAATTCGGAATAAGTCCGCCACTGAAAAACATCGTAAACACGATCAGCATCATAATTGGATTTTTCAACATGATCGTTCTTCGTGACAGGGCATAAGCACCAAAGGCTGTCAATAATAGATTAATCGATGTACCCACTACTACGTAAAATAATGTATTGGCGTACCCTACCATAATCATAGGGTTCGCAAACACGAGGCGATACGCGTCTAAGCTGAAGCCTTGCGGATACAAGATCAGTCCCCGCGTTCGAATCAACTCTCCCGGATCGCTCAAGGAGGCGAACAAAACGTACAAGAATGGATACACCGTTCCTATGCATAGTAACACTAAGAAGATTGTGTTTCCGCTATCGAAGAGACGCTCTCCGAGACTTTGTTTACTCATACAAGTGTCCCCTCTGCTACCATAATCCTGAATCCGTCTTCTTCCGGCTCCAGTAGTTGGCCATGACCAACAGCGTCAGATTAATCACCGAATTGAATAGACCGATTGCTGTTGTATAGCTGTAATCCGATTCCAGAATACCTTTGCGGTACACGTACGTACCAATTACATCTGCCGATTCATACACCAGTGGGTTGTACAGCAGCAGAATCTTGTCGGTCCCCACCACCATGAAGCTACCGATTTGCAGGATAAGCATGATCACGATCGTAGGCATGATGCCTGGAATCGTAATGAAGAACATTTGCTTCAATCTTCCCGCCCCATCTACTCTGGCAGCTTCATACAGTGAGGGGTCTATGTTAGCGATTGCCGCTAGAAATATGATCGAGCCCCAGCCGACATTTTGCCAGATGCCTGAACCGATGTAGATCGTTCTGAACCATTCCGGTATCCCCATAAAAGGAATCGCTTCGACCCCGAAAAAGCCCAGCACTTGGTTAACAACGCCATCACGAGCCAAAAAATCAATCAACATACCCGATATGACTACGATGGAGATAAAATGCGGCAAGTAAGTGATCGTTTGGACCCATCGCTTGAACATGTTGCGGCGCACTTCATTCAGGAGAAGAGCAAGCACAATAGCAGACGGGAAAGCAAAGATCAGCTCATACAAGCTAAGGAGCAGCGTATTGCGCAAAATTCTCCAGAAGAAGAAACTGTTAAAAAAATTGGTGAAATGGTCAAATCCTATCCATGTGCTGCCCCAAAAGCCCCGAGAGGGGGAGTAGTCTTTAAAAGCGATCTGCACCCCGTACATCGGACCATAATGAAAAATTAAATAATAAGCGACTACAGGAAGCAGCATGATATAAACATATTTGTTTATTCGGATGTCTCGAAGAAGTCGGTTCATATAGCTGTTTTTATCGCGAAAGATCATAGAAGCTCCTATCCGCACCACGCACAGCACTCTGTACGCGGTGCGAAATTTTATCTTTTGTTATATCGGTCCAAACCAGCTTGTTTGATTTTGAGCACTTCATCGATTCCCATTTTATTGAGTGTTTCGACGTATTTATCAAAGCTGCTAAGCGGCTCAACGCCCATAACGAATTTATTAAACATTTCTTGGTAATACGTGTTAATGTCATTTAACAATGTAGCCAGCCTGGTGCTCTCCTCAGCAGTTTGTGAGGTTAGAGGCATCAGCTTGCTGTGATCCGCTTTGGCCCATTCTGCCACCGCTTGCTTCTGTTCAGGCATCACGATTGAGTACTGCTCCGCTAATCGCTTGTCATAGACGTACGGTCCAGAGAAAGTGCCGTGCGTGTATTTGGTCACCGCTTGTGCCAATGTAAGCTTTTCCGGATTATTTGTAATAAGCTCTGTAAGCTTAGGGTTCCCATTCTCTATTTTATAGCTGACGTTCTCTTGTCCAAAATTGTATAGTAGCTTACCTTCAGAGCTGTACGCATAATCAAGCCATTTGATGATTTCCTCTGGATTTTTGGCTTGTGCGCTAATGGCCGCGCCCCTGCCAGCAAATGCGGTATCCATCAGGCCAATTGATTTCCCGCCTGCTTCCAGAACAGGATATGGAGCACCCGTCAGCTTAAAATTCGGATTGGTCTGTGTTACAGCAGTTGTATACGTACCAATTCCGTATCCCACGTTCATGGCCATGGAGCCTACGAGCCCTTCAGTCATTTTGGCATCCTTTAATTTTTGATCCAGTGTTGCGTAATCCTTATCGAACAAGCCTTCCTTGTACCAACGATTCATAAGAGTCAGATAGTCCTTGAACTTGGGGTCTGTCGGACCATATTTAACCTTCCCTGCGTCATTATAGAAAGTAGTCGTAATGCCATAAGCGCCAATAATACTATGACCGACATCGGTTACTTTGGGATCGAATAAAAAAGGAATTTCATCCTTCTTCCCATTGCCATTAGGGTCCTTATCTCGAAAAGCGATCAGTACTTCTTCCCATTCCTTCAGCGTTGCGGGCACCTTCAAATTCAGCTTATTGAGCCAATCCTGTCGAATTGCCGGACCGTTAAATACGCGCACGGTTTCATCAGGACTAAGATAAGGCATTACGTAGATGTTGCCATCGTCTGTAGTAATGAGCTTCTTGAATTCCGGATTGTCCTTCAGCAGCTTGGATAAATTAGGAGCATGCTGTTCAATCAACTCATTCAGGCGAAGAATTCTCTTTTCTGCAATCGCATTATCAGGACCTTTAGGGACGATCGTCCATTGATATTCTATAACATCCGGCAGCTTCCCGGAGGCCAGCAAGAGATTCAACTGTTCTTTATCCTGTCCGACCGGCGGATGCTGGAATTCAACCTTTGTTCCCGTTATTTTCTCCAGCTGCTTGTAGACTTCCATCTCGGCAAACGTTTTCATCGTTGCGGAAACACCAGCGTTCATTCCTACCCAATAGGTGAAGCTTGCCGGATACTTGGTCTCTGCTTTAACCGGCGTTTCCTTTGCTGCTCCCGTACTGGTTGGTGCAGGTGTTGATTCCGAAGAATTGCTGCTGGTGCAGCCGGCTAATGTACTGATAGCCAAAGCGGAAGTCAGGAATACTGCGATCATCTTTTTCTCTTTGAATCTGTTTTTCTTTTTGTTCATTGAGTGAGCCTCCCTGATATTGTTTTCATCGGCCCCTTCAAGCCGCAATCTGATCATAGCGAAGGCTGTTAACCTAAGAAAGAATCTAATTACAGGAATGGTATCTGCTCTTAACATTACTAGGTATATACTTTTGGGATCGAGCAACTGAATTCAATACCGGGGTCTATTCTTGCATTTCTCTGTACTGTCCAGGTGTAATTCCTTCGATTTTTTTGAATACCCGCCCGAATCCTATATGGTTGGAATACCCTACCCTGCGCGATATTTCACCAACCGTTAACGTACGGTCACCCAGCATGATCTTTGCTTGTTCAACGCGATACTCTGCGATCGAATCCGATATGTTTTTTCCGGTATATTTTTTGAAGAAAGCTGATAAATACTGTGGAGTGATGTGAAACTGGTCGGCGATCATTGTGAGACTGAGGTTCCCGTCATGATAGTGATCCTTCACGAACTTCAGTATACCGTTGTACATACGGTCCCCCTGATCTGTGCGCACGTCTTTGGCAGATGTGCAAATATCGTTAAGCAGACGCTTCACTTGCTCGAGCATATCGGATGCAGAATGACAGCTGGCGAAATAAGTAGCCGGATCTTCGAGCGTTATCGAGAATTGCTCTTCAGCAGCAGTCGTATGAATAGCTTTCAACAGAGAAGCCAATATTTCCATGAAGAGAAATCGGCCCATTTCGGGCGAAATCTTACTATTCATGAAGTTCTCTTCATAGATTTGATTCAAAATATTAACTGCATTCGTGTAGTCACCCGTCTTAGCATAGTTAATGAGCAATACTTCGAATTTAATTGGATAATGATACATCGTCCCCTTGCTGCTGCTGTTCGGCTCATGAAAAATGATCGTATTGGAGCCCACTACAACCCGACGTTCCAAAGCTAATAGGGCATCCAGATAACATTTCCAAATATGCTCCAGCTTGTCCTGCTGTTGGCTGACGGCAATCGTCAGATTGAATTGGAAGCGCGTTTCGC
>JARBUQ010000241.1 GCA_029239545.1 Paenibacillus sp. | reverse complement strand
CTTGATGGCGCTGTGGGCCTTGATCATTATCGTGGCCGCCCAGCAAGTGCAGGATAATATATTAACCCCCATCATCTTCGGCAAACAAATGGAGGTTCATCCGGTAACGATCGTCATTCTACTCTTAGTGGGCGGGGATCTAGCGGGGATTCTGGGCATGCTGTTATGCATTCCATTGTATATGGTGGCCAAAATTATAGTTATGCGTGTGTATCATATGTTTTTTCAGGAAAAAGTAGAGGAAATCATTGAGGAAGCCTGATCCAAGGGGGAGAACCAGGACGAACAGAACAGGTGGTCATCCCTTTGGACGGCTCAGACTGCCGGGATTATTGATCCAGCCAGGTTGTCTTGTCAGCAAATGGAGTACGCCGACCTTGCGGGAGGTCCATATTCGGGTGCCCGAGATATATAAAACCCGTTAATTGCTCCTTCTCCGAGAGTTTGAAGGCTGCCTGCATAATAGGGTGGTAGGCAGGCGCACCTGATCGCCAAACCGCTCCGAGTCCCAGAGCGTGGGCCATCAACAGCATGTTCTGCACAGCGGCATGAACGGCTGCCAGTTCTTCTACCAAGGGAACCTTTGGATCAGTTGACGGGGATACCGCGACGGCAATGACAACGGGTGCCCGAAAAGCTTTTTTCTCCTGATCGAGCTTGATCTGCTCCAGCTCTGCGGCTGTTGGCGAATGGAGTCCCTCAACAGCGATCTCAGCATAAGCGTGTCCTAACACGCGTCTTCCTTCTCCCGTCATAACAAAGAACCGCCAAGGCTCTGTATAGTGATGATTCGGGGCCCATACGCCGGCCTCCAATATTTGCTCGATCAGCTCGGGAGCAACCGGATCCTGCTTTACTTTTCCCACACTGCGTCTGGTTCGAATAGCTTCCTTGACATCCATCATGATGGTTTCACCCTTTCGATTGAGGCATCTGGGAATACTATATCAAATGCTGCCAAGGAATGCAGTACAATATACGGTTTGTAGGCTTTGCAGGAAGGGAGAGCGTTTCTGTTATTGGGAGAGAGAAGTGTATTGACATCCTTGATAGATGCAGTACAATTAATGTAAACGTTTTTACTGTTTGGAGCAGAAACTTATGATACATACGATTAAGGATGTTGCCAGGGAAGCCAACGTATCGATAGCAACCGTATCGAGAGTCATTAATGGAAAGGATAAGGTGAGGAAGGAGACAAGGGAGAAGATCCAGCGTGCCATTGCCAAACTGAACTATACCCCTGACCAGGCGGCCAGATCGATGATCGTCAAGAAGACTCGCATTATAGGCATGATCGTTCCTCTGCTTACCAACGAGTATTGGGCGGCACTGGCTGAGCTTATTCAGAGTGAGCTGCTGAAGAGAGGATATACGTTGATCATTGGTACTAGCAACGATGAACACAATTCCTCCCTGACGGCTTTTCTGGAACGAAGGGTGGATGGGCTGCTTATTGGAGGCATGCTGAATTTCCAGGATGGTGAAAGGGTACTGAGCATGTTCCGCGAGCAGGGAATTCCCATGGTGTCGTTCGATTCGCGGTCCAACCAGATCACTTCTGTTAATGGCGATAATATGAGCAGTGCCATGGAAGCGACGGAGCACCTGATTGGGCTCGGACATACCCGGATTGCCTATATTGGTTCCGTATCCACGTCGCTAGAACGTGAGCTGGGTTATAGAAATGCCCTTATGCTGAATCAGATTGGAGTAGACGAAGAGCTTGTAATAAGCGGGCGAACGACGACCGTACATAACTTCAGCCTGTATGGCTATCAATGCACTAAGCAGCTGCTGGATGACAAGAGGCCGTTTACCGCTGTGTTCTGCTCCAATGATCTTATTGCCATTGGCGCTATTAAGGCGTTCGAGGAGTATGGAATGGAGGTGCCGAGGGACAAGGCCGTTGTCGGGTTCGATGATATTAGTCTGGCAAGCCTGTACAGGCCGTCTCTGACTACGATCCAACAGCCGGTCGAAGCTATGGTGGAGGCTGCTGTCGAATTAATATTAGAGCAGATTGAGAATCTCGACAAAAGCTTCACTCCGAAGAAAGTGACTTTTCCGATGAAGCTGATTATTCGACAGAGCAGTGGCGCCCCTATTGGATAGGGCAAAGCAAGGGATAAGGCAATATTGTCTATTCCTGCCGTTATTAAATCTAAACGTTTACATTACAAAGGAGCGAATAGAAATGAATGCTAAAGTATTGAATGTCGGTATTATTGGACTGGGAGAAGTAGCCCAGATTATTCATCTGCCAGTGCTTGAGTCGCTGCCGCATCGGTTTCGGATAGCGGCGCTATGCGATATTTCACCCCAATTGTTGAAGCATATGGGGGAGAAGTACCGCGTATCCTCCCTGTACACGGATGCTGCCGAGCTAGTGAAGCAAGCGGATCTCGATGTGGTATTCGTCCTGAACAGCGATGAATACCATGCGGATTGTGCAATTGCTGCGATTAACGAGAACAAACATGTCTTGATCGAGAAGCCCATGTGCCTCACCCTTAGGGAAGCGGATGCTATTATTGAAGCGAGTCAGCGAGCTAATGTGAAAGTTATGGTCGGTTATATGAGAAGGTACGCAGCTTCTTTCGTGGAAGCCGTGAAAGAAATTGGAGGCATCGGTCAAATTCAATATGCCAGAGTTCGGGATATCATCGGTCCTAATCGGTTGTTCACGAAGCCGACCAGTCATGTAGTCTCCTATAACGACTACTCCGAAGAAGCCAAGCAGGATAAGCAGGACCGCGCGGCCAAGCTGACCCTGGAAGCGACGGGCTTGGATGCTAGCTCGACTTATGGGGACTTCTATCGTTTTCTGTGCGGATTGTCCAGCCATGATCTCTCGGCTATGAGAGAAGCGCTCGGCATGCCAAACGGAGTCGTGGGAGCCAAGCTTACCAATAACGGGTGTTTGTTTCTGAGCGTGATCTTTGATTACGGCCCCTTCTCCGTAACTTTCGAAACGGGAGTTGATGCGCAAGGCCGGTTTGATGCTCATGTGGAGGTGTACGGCAGTCACAAATCCGTTAGGGTCCAATATGACACACCTTACATCCGCCACCTTCCTACCAAGCTCTATATTAATGAAACGGTGGGCGAGACCTATACGGAATCGGTCATCCGGCCTACATTCACAGATCCGTATACGATCGAGCTTAACTATTTGTACGATACGATTACTCAAAACCTTGAACCGAAAACTACACCGGAGGATTCCAGGAATGATTTGATTATTTTCAGGATGATTGTGGATGCTTTGAAAAGAAATGGCTGATTTCTGGTGTCTTCTTCTTTAGTTTCAACACAGATCGTGTATACTAGATTCGTACCGTGTGCAGGGAGCTCCAGCGCGGTACGAAAGAGATTATGATCATTGTGGCAGAGAAGCGAGAGAGGGAGACATTCCAGAAAGGAAAGATGTGATGGCGATACTATCATTCCCCGTTATCAGCCGGGTTGTGATTGCGATCCTGGTCTTTGCAGCCGTGTGGATGGCGATCAGTCGAATAACCCAAAGGTCGCAGCTGCGCAAGCTGTTGCTAGAGACAAGGCGGATTCATAAGGAGAAGTCTTCTGGAATCGACCTTCTTGTCGTATCCAAGCTGTTTGGTGAGCTTGAGAGGGGCTTTATGCAGGGACAGACACTGCAGCAGGTGACGGTAGTTCAGCAAAAGGTGCTGAAGCTCTATCAGGAATCGGAACGACTGCATGATCGGCTTAAGACGGAGCGGATTTCCTTCTTTTCCCCCTCCAGCAATCAGATTCGCATACAGGAGCTTCGAGGTGCGGTGTACACAGTAGAGCAGCAAACGGAGACCCTTCGGCAGGAGGTCGAGGACACGCATAAATATATTGCCGAAGCGGTCCGATCAATAGAAGCTGCCCGGCGGAGAAGAGCGGAAGTGAGCTTGACGCTCGAATTGCTCACGAAGGAAACATCGGGCTCCCTCGCTGAGATTCGAATCCAGTGGGATCAGGCATCAGAAGTGCTGGAAGAGGTCGACCGCCTGGATGAATTCGATCCCCTGCAGGCTGGGACGTTAGCCAGAACAGGTCTGGCGTCTCTGGAAAGCGTGGCGGCTGCCCTCGCACGTGCCAAGGAGCAGCTTCTGGTTCATCACGAGCTGCTGTCTAAGCTTCGATTGACTGAGCTGGAGGTGCTCCAGCAGGTAGAGCTGCAGGGACTGCTTATGGTCGACTACGATCCGATCCGAATAGTCGAGCAGGCTAAGAACGAGGCGGCTAAGTGTAATGACCTGATCGGAATGGGCAATATCAAGGAGGCGCAGCTATACACGGTTAAGATTGAAGAGCTGCTTCTTCAGGCCCGTCAGGCTGTTGGAGAGATGCTGCAGAATCGTGATGTGTCCGTAGCAGGGCTTGCTGTTATTGATCGTTTCCTGGAAGGTTGGGATAGCTTCGACAATCGGTACGAATCCGAGAGCCGTCGAATCATGGAATTGTTCGACGAGGTGCATAGAGAAGAGCTGGGGAGTCGATATGCCTTAATCCTGGAGCATAAAAAGCGGCTTGAGCATCAGAGGGATGCGATTATTTCCTCTGTGAATGCAAACACGCAGAAATACAAACATGCTCTTTCGGTGAGCGAGTTAGCTCTGCATACCATCCCGCAGATCGAACGATTACAAGAGCAGTGCCTGAATTATCGAAGCTGGTTGGAGGAGAAGCTGCATGCGGCATCCAGCCGCTTTCAGATGCTCAAGAAAAGCTGTTATGATCAATTTAAGGAGTTTGGGCAGCTTCATATAGAGGATTCGGATATAAACAGAAAAATTGCGGATTGCGTCACTGTCATGAATGATTTAATTCAGAGGCTTGAATCACCGTTCAAAGATATCAATCGTATTGAAGAGGAACTGGAACAATGCCAATCATTGGCCCATGACCTGGCGCTCAGCATAGAACGGCTTGCGCAGCCAGGGAAGTCACGGGCTCAGTGATAAGCGCCATATGTCAGGGATGGCTTATCTCGGTGGAATCGGCTGTTGATTCGCGCCTCGCAGCTCGTAGGGCATATCTTGGGGAATGGCCAGAGTAAGAGTTGCAGAAGGGCTCGATTCGTTGTTCAAGCCGCTGCGTTCAGGCAGTGGTTTGATGGAGATGTACATCGTATGATCAATGG
The DNA here is from genome assembly GCA_029239545.1 of Paenibacillus sp. Taxonomy (GTDB): domain Bacteria; phylum Bacillota; class Bacilli; order Paenibacillales; family NBRC-103111; genus Paenibacillus_AA. Next base: position 1,858 of record JARBUQ010000241.1, on the reverse strand, counting down.
TACGGATATTGGCCAGGTCAGCCGCCTGCAGCAGCTCGTTATCTTCGTAATGACGTATGCGATAGCTTCCGAACAGTTGAAGCTCCCGGGAAGAGATTGTATCAATTTTGGGAATGGCACCGCTTGTCTGAACAATAATACGCTCGACACCGGCGGGAATGGATTCTTTTATCTCTTCAACGTCGTAGGTGCGATATTCGCTGCCGAGTGCGTAACGCACTTCGTGGATCAATCCGCTGGCCGTGCCAAGTGCGAACATCAGGCACAGGCAGCATAAAAAACCAACGAATATAATGCTGAAGATGTCGTAATGAATGATGGACTGGTCTTTGGGCTTGAAGGCAAGAAAGAGCAAAATTTCTGCACCCAGCAGGATGAAAACAACAGGCCACCAGCGAATTAATGTATCAAATGCGGAAATGCCATTCCACATGGAGAAAAGCAGAGTAAAGCCAATCAGGATAAGGGACAGACCCATAGACAGGGTACCTACTCTCCAGCGTCTCATTGGGGGGTGTCCCCCTCTGCCTGTACAGGGTTTTTTCGGCTTCCAAGCATCAGCTTGAATCCCCCTGCAATGAATAATACCGAGATGATAATGACCTGGGCATAACGGTCGAACCAATAGGAGACTCTCCATTGCGGGAATGCTTCCTGAATCAGTCGAAGTATGGCGCTATCGAACAAATAATAAGCGCCAATGGCGACCAGAGTCATGCCGACCCATCTCTGATGGTTCTTTAATCCTTTTACAAATGGCACGTCCTTCAGCTCCTCTCCTTCAGGCTTGGATACAATCTGCATGGCGTCAAACAGGCTAAGAAACCATATGATGGGGATGAGGTATAGAAAGATCGATATTCTGAGCGCATCCATTAAATAAAGGGACAGAAGGAAGGCAGCCATCAGTTGCAGACCACGCTGCTGCAAGCCCAGATACAAATGTCCGGCACCGGGGAAGACAGCCAGCAGCAAGGCAACCGCTTTACTGCGACGGTCTGTCTCCCGATTGCGTTCCAAATCCTCGAAGATGGTCCGATCCACGATTGCCTCCCCGCGCTGCTTGCGGTTCAGCAGCTGCATAGCATCGAAGAACCCGTAGAACATAATGACTGGCAGAGCAAACAGGAATACGAAGAACCCGTCTTCTCTTGTGACGAAGCTGACAAAGGTGATCATAGCGAGCAAGCCGAAGAACCCTACGATAAACGTTAACCCGCGCTGCATAAGACCAAGCTGAAAATGCGGAAGGCCCGGGATCAAGGAGAGAATGATCGTATAAAATCTCTCGTTGTTCGCTTGATTGGCTGATTGAGCTTGTGGACTGCCTGCAACGGATGAATGCTCTGGATGGCGGGCATAAGAGGGAGGCTGTCTAAGCAGATTCACAATCATATCGGCCATATTAAGAATCGCCGTAAGAATCGCTATTACAAGCAGAGTGAATAAAATTTCCTCTGGACCTGGATTATGCGGGTTTGCAATTATGAACATTCCGATTAGGCCTAATGGGCCGAAGAACCCGACTGCGTATAGGAATGCGCGTTTGTTGTTGCCCACATATAGATGACCCAGGCCAGGAATAAAGGATAATAGAAATGCGACCAATGGATTCTTATTCATACGATTGACCTCCTTCTTGGCGATTAGGCTGCAAATGATCGAGCAGAGTGGTCGTTCTCTCCATCAATCGTTGGGAGAATGAATTAGACGGCTGCTCTTGGCGGGGCGGGGATGAATTCCCTGTGCTCCCCGGCTCGGGTGTAATCTTCCCGATGTTATGGAACACACCGGTTGTTAGCAGCAGCATCGTAATAGCCGCTGCCACTGTGTATTGGAAGAGCGGGTGGCGGATGAG
>JARBUQ010000240.1 GCA_029239545.1 Paenibacillus sp. | reverse complement strand
GAGTGAGATCGAACGCCTGGGAGCTGGAGAGATCTTGCTCACGAGTATGGATGCAGATGGAACCAAAGATGGATTCGATCTGAAGCTGACACGAGCTGTGTCGGAGCGGGTTCATATACCTGTTATCGCCTCTGGCGGTGCGGGCAAGGAAGCAGACTTTTATGATGTATTTACCGAAGGCAAGGCAGACGCAGGTCTTGCCGCTACTATTTTTCACTATAAAGAATTGACCATTGATCAAGTGAAGCAAGATCTGAGACAGAAAGGGGTTGAAATCCGGTGACGATAGAACGGAATGATAACTGGCGTTCAGCTATTCAATATGACGCTAACGGATTAGTGCCTGCAGTCGTGCAGGATGTTATTAGCAAAGAAGTGCTTATGCTCGCTTATATGAATGAGGAGTCTCTGGCCAAGACGCTTGCTTCCGGACAAACCTGGTTCTGGAGCCGTTCACGCTCCGAATTGTGGAACAAGGGGGCTACCTCAGGCAACACCCAGAAGGTCAAGTCAATCAAATACGATTGCGATGGGGATACACTGCTTATTCTGGTAGATCAAAAGGGACCTGCTTGCCATACCGGCAAATACAGCTGCTTTTACAACGATGCTTCAGATGGGGCAGAGTCCAGCAATGCAGAGCAAACAGATTCTCCAACTGCTGCAAGCCATTCAGGCTTCATCAACGTTGGTTCTCCTGATGTAGAGGTATGTGCAGTGCCGGTCAGCTCTGGCCGGTTCGATATTTTGTCCAAGCTGGAGAAGATTATTGCCGAGCGTGATGCGGAGCGTCCTGAAGGAGCCTACACCACTTACCTGTTCGAAAAAGGGATCGACAAGATTCTGAAGAAGGTGGGCGAAGAAGCGGCAGAGGTGATCATCGCAGCCAAGAACCGCGATAATGAGGAGCTCCGTTACGAATCAAGCGATCTGATCTTCCATCTGCTGGTGCTGCTGCGTGAGGCGCGCCTGCCGATTGATGATATCATGGCTGAATTGGAAAGACGGCATGTAAATAAGAGCAAATCATCGTCATAACCTCCTGCTATGAGGCACAGCACGGCAAGAACCTCTGGAACATTGAGCCCCAGAGGTTCTTCCTTGTGCTTGGCCGACTGTTAGAATGAATACCTGTATAAATTCTCTTGCCAGTAAAAATACATATTGCCGAAATCATCCTGTGCAAGGCCTCTTATATTGGTCCCAACCGAAATATTTGTAACAGCCTTGGTCGCAGGATTAATTTTGTGCATAGCGTTTCTTATTTTTAAGTAAATATTGCCATCTTTGCCCATCAGCATTGTAGCGTCCGAATAGGTGGCCCCAGTGTACGAGACGTTAGAGAATTTAAGCTGGTTGTAAATGATTTGCTGCTGGGAAGGACTGTATATGAACAAATTCCCTTCAGCGAGCCCCCAGATGTTCCCGTCTGGGCCAACCATCAAGGCCGTAATGGCTTTCTTTCCGACAACCGGCACGATTTCCAAGGTCTTCTGACCACTCGATACATCATACGCGAAGAAGGCTGCGGAAGAGGCAGTGGGGGTCGTTCCAGCCCCTCCCCAGATCGATGTCCCTCCGTAAACGACGCCATCCTTGTAGGTCAGGGCAGTCACGCTCTGATCCTGAACAATATTGCGAATGACGGTAGGCGACCCTCCGAGGGCCGTATCATAGATGGTCAAGGCGCCTCCAACGGCCCCGGCTTTCGGTATGGTACCGGCGAAGAGCTTGCTGCCGCCTGAGGCAAGGGCATACGGCCGATCTTGTTCGTCGCCTGTAGTATACAGCAGCTTCGGATTGCTGCCACCGGTGTTCAGCGTCCAAGGTTGGGATGGATCGTATTCGTATATGCGGCCGAGCGGGTAAACCCCCAGGTAAAGCCTGTTGTTGAAGGAATACATGCCTTCGGCTTGGCCTACTGCTTTGTATTGCTCGGTCAGATCGCTTCGAAGCGGCGTGTAGGCGCCGAGCCCGCCATTCAGAAATCCTCCCGTATAAATACGACCGTCGGGTCCAACTGCGACCGAGTTAATACTGGTGTTGGCCTCCGGCAAGGAGAGCTCAACGGTGTGCACCTCATTGTCCTGTAAATTATATTTCACAAGCATGAGTTGGCCTGCGTTACTGCCAAGACCGACTACGGTATAACCGGGATACTGCAGCTGGTCGTCCAACTGGGCAATTTCCATCTCAATGGGATTGACTGGAAGCTCGGCATTCAGTGAGTTTGCTGTTTTGGTAACCATATTGTAGCTCTGTACGATTCTATCGCTCGTATAGTAAACCTCGTCGTTCAGGCTGGATGTGAGCCCTAATGAAGTAAAATTAGGGATTACGCTGTCCAGCGCTACTTGAACATCTCCATTCAAATCCTCCGTCACATCAAACACCAGTTGATTGGAGCTAGGGGACATTCTCGCAAACAGCTTGCTGTCTCTGTACTGAAGATCGTAAACATAGGCTTCCGATTGATAGGAGGAGGGCAGGATCTCGATGGTCTGACCTGTGTCGAAGTCATGCCGCTTCAGGTAGGCGTGAGTTCCTATTCCGGCAAATACAGCATTATAAACAGGGTCGTATGCGACGCTTCTGACGAATGTTTCATTTGTTTGCAGAGGAGCAGCCCCTACTACGGAGTAGCCTGTTCCATATACATATTTGTATAATGTCGCATTGGCAGACGTACCCACATAAATTTCGCCATTTGCGCCCGATTTGACATCCCAGATCAGTTTGGAGCCGGGGTCAGGTACTCCGAGACTTTCCACAAAAGCATCTCCGGGGTTGTATCTGTAAAGTGCACCGTTTGTCATGTTCAATAATCCCATATATACTTTTCCGTCCGAAGAGAAGGTAACGGCCCAAGCGGGACTGGTGCCGCCGCTCGGAGCATCAACATCTACAATCCTGTCGATATGGTTCGTATTGTAGTCAATAACGGCCAGTCTGGGCGGAGTGGCTCCACTGCCATCGGTAACGACATACAGGACAGGCTTCTGATTCTCGTCGTATCCGAAAGCAGCTCCATGCACAATGGTGGAGGTCATTTGGGGCCCTAATTGCGTAATCCGCTTGCTAATCTGAACATCGTCGAAGTACACGGTGCCCGTAGTCGCGGCAGGAATATACAGCATGACCGTGACGTAGCTTGTATTGGCGGGGGCGGTTCCCGATATAGACAAGCTTTTCCAGTCCCCGGTCGATCTGCCGGTATTGACGAACGGCGATGAATCGATGTAATTCAAGCTGCTGTCCCAAAACTTCATATAAAGCTGGGCTCCTTGGCCGTCATTGACGAAAACTCTGGCCTGAAGGGTATAAGTTTCATTTTCAACCGCTGCCAGTTTGGAGCTTTGCATGCTGAGTGCCTTATCGGTTCGATTGTCCACCATTTTGAGACTGTGAGTTCCGGTAAAGGCTCGATCAGTAGAAACCGTAGCTGTTCCCCCGTTGTGTATCAATTCCCAGCTTGAAGGACTGCTGCCGATGTACTTCTCGAAGCTGTAGTTGTTGATCAGCATATCTCTCTCAACGGATATCCCTGCTTCATCAAAAAAGGCAGTGCCCGTAGCGGCAGAGGACGTATACAGCAGCGCGCTTACATAGCGGGTCCCTACAGGTGCGGTTGACTGTACTTTCACTTCATGCCAGGCTCCGTTATTGGTTGAAACGCTGTTCGACGATCCCAAGATGTTGTTATTGCTGTCCCAGAATCGGACATAGATCTGGGCTTCAGTGCCGTTAAGGAATAAGTTGGCGTAGGCGGTATAAACCGAACCCGTCTCAGCCGATATTTTATCGCTTTCCAGGCCAACTGCTGAAGTAATCGACGCGTCGACGAGCTTTAAGCTCTTCGCTCCCTTGTACGCCTTCTCGGTGGTGGTGGACGCAAGCCCGCCATTATAAGACATGGACCAACCGGGAATAGCTGTATTTGGCTGGGGCTCTTCAAACCCACTGTTTGCAAGTGCAAGAGATATATCATTATAGTCCGCATGAACGGAAGGGCTTCCTGCTTGAAGCCCGCCCAGCAACAGTACAAAAATCAGAAAACCAGCAAATGACGTACGTAATGTCCTCACGGTGATCACCCTCCAAAATGGTTTATAATAAGTGATTACTTGCTAACCGCTGCTGCTTTGATCTGCTCCACATATCCTTGGAACAATTTGTTGCCCTCATACTTGGTCAGAAGCTCCTCCCGATAAGCAGGCCAGTTCTTCCCGGATTTATCTTCGAAAATAGCCTTGGCTTGAAGCTCGCGCTGGCGCTTGCGGAATGTAGCTAAATCGAATCCGGGCGGCGGAATAAGGCTTGTGCCGATGTAAGGAGCCGTCGGGATCGCAGCAACCGCCTTCTCAATTTCACGATCGCGCTCGGTCAGTTTGGGGTCAATGACGGTCAGGCCGTATACGTTCGGCGAAGCGGGTGTAAAGAAATCCCAAATGCTCAGCCAATCGCCCTTATTCGTGATGTCAGCCGAGATTGCTTCCGGTTTAAGTGTAACGGTCCGGCCGCTCTTAGTGTAATGCTTGCCTTCTTGCCCGTAGTGGGTAAGCAGGTATCCTTCTTCGCTAGCCAACCAGTCCAGAATCTCCACAATCCGGGTCACTTTGGCCGGGTCGCTGTCTACTACCGTTTTAGGGAAAAGAAAAGGTGAGCCAGGACCGGGTAAGGTTTGAATGGGCTGACTGCCAAATGGAGTGAACGGAACCCAGTTAGCAGTCGGGAACAACGCTTTGGTTTTGCTTTGTATACTCTGAGGATTGGAATCATAGGCAAAATCTTTCGATGACCCTAAGACCACACCAACCTTTCCCTGAGCTGCCTTGTCGGTGTGCTGCGGACTCTTGTTCAGGAACCAGTCGGGGTCGATGACTCCTTCAGCAATAACCTTGGAAATATCGTTCAATACTTGCTCCAGACGCGCATCAGTTTGTATATCCAGGACCTTGCCATTCTCAAGGGAGAGGGCGAAGACGAGCCCGGCTTTCCAATATTCCGGCCATTCCAAACCGATTCCATCGCCGCCTGCAGCCGTAGTGAAGCCATACGAATCCTTCTTTCCATTACCGTCAGGGTCCTTGTTGGTGAACGCTTTCAAAACTTCTAAGTATTCCTCATAAGTTTTCGGAACTTGCAAACCCAGCTTGTCTAACCAATCCTTTCGAATGTACCAGGCTTTATACAGCTCTTTACTGTATGGGATGGGGGCACGGAAAGTTTTTCCTTGAACCTGGTAGCGCTTGAAGGTGTCCTCGTCTACCCAAAATTTAAAATAGTTGGGCATCGTTTGAGGGGTTACAAATTTGGAAATGTCTCCGAGGACGCCGTCCATCGCGTATTTTTGTCCGCCGTCTCCAGTTGCATCACGCCACATATCCGGTGGATCGTTAGCCGAGAGGTGGGCGTTCAGCTTATTGATATAATCTTGATTAGGAACCATGTAATCGACTTGAAGCTTGACATTGAATTTCTCTTCGATCGTTTTTTTCACAAAATCATCCTGAGCGGCAGGAAGCTGGGCGTTGGCTGGACTATCGATCATAATGCGAAGGTTCAGCTTTTCTTTTTGGGTGGCACTTGAGGCAGAACCTCCAGGGGTTGCCTTAGGATCAGATTGTTGTTTCCCTGTATCTTCACCTGTACTGCAAGCGCTGAGTAAAGCTGCCGTAAGGACTAGCGCCGTAAAAGCTTTGCGTTTCTTAACCTGTTTTTGTTTCATTGCTGAGTGTCATCCCCTTGTTTGAAATTTACAATATCTTTGCTTTTTTATCGTAACGGAGGAGGAGCATGTTGGATATATAGCGTTTTTGAAGAGCTTTGCATTTTTGAAAGCGCTGTTAAAAACCTTGACGCATCAAGGTTAAAGGGCAATAATAACGGTATTGGACAGTACTTGCCCGGTGTGCAATAGGATCTCAAGAAGGAGGGTACGCATGAAGCGAAATTGGTTCTATAGAATGTTATTTTCTTACATGCCTGTTTTCCTAGCGGTTTGTTGTACCTTGTTATTCATTATGTTTCTGACCGTCAGACAATTATCCGAGCAATCCTCCATCCAATCAAATGAAACCGTTGCCAATAATGCTGTGCAAATGTTGGAGCAGACGCTGGTTGGGATTGAAGAGAGTATGGCTGGTTTAATTAATTCTGAGACGATTATCGGGTATTATAGCAGGCCAGATGACACTTTGTATACTTCGTCCTACCAGGCAGCGCTTGCTCTTACAAGCCTGCAGAAGCGGTTCCCGATTATTCACGATCTCTATCTGGTGAATCCTGAAGACAGCAGTGTGCTGGAAGCGACTAAGATCACAGAACTTATACGACATCCTGATCAGGCATATATTGAAGCAAAATTAAAATCAAAGACCCGGTACTTGTGGGGCGACCGCAGGGCCCCCTCTGCGTCATCATCACTCGGGGAAGCTGAAGTGATCTCGCTGGCGCGGATTGCAGATTTGCGTACAAGAGGTTTGTTGGTCGTCCGAATCGATGTAAAAGCGATGCAGCAGCTGCTTAATCGGTCAGTTAATCCTGCAACGGGTTATATCCAAGTACTGGATCGTAGCGGCAGCTTAGTAGTATCTACACAGTCGACCGAGGAAGGCGGCAAAGAAAGCAGAAAGCTGGCACAAGTGAACATGGCTTATACCGGATGGACGATCGAGAGTGGGGTCCTTCAGCCTGGTATTCTGAGCTGGGCGGAACCGGTGTTGTATATTTCGATATCGTTGGGCGGTTTCTGCATATTGGTGGGTCTGGCCTGGATTGTGATGACTACTCGCAGGCACTATCGACCTGTACAGTCTTTAATCAGCCAGATCAGCATGGTGGATACGCTGCGAAAACCAGCGAGTTCGGTTCATGAAGGGAGCAAGGATGAGTTCCAAACGATTGGAAACGCCATTGACAACCTATGGAATCACTCCAATCAACTCCGGCAGGAGAATGAAGCCAATCTGAAGCTGAAGCGCGAGCATCAATTTCGACGTATGGCGGAGGGACG
>JARBUQ010000239.1 GCA_029239545.1 Paenibacillus sp. | reverse complement strand
CTGGCTCGACGAGGAAAACAAGCTGTTCGAATCAATAGGGATATTCTTTACTTTGATTAGACAGGTTGCGTCGACGGCCTTCTGAAAGGGTGAATTGTTTCGGCGGTAGCCATTCCAACAGTGGTTCACTTCACTTCACTTCATTTCAAATCATTTCATTTAACTCCACTTCACTTCAGTCCACTCATCTTCATACATTATTTTGTTTCAATAATAAGGACCGAACGGCTGGCAGCCTGGGTATGGGTTCAGGTCTTGGATCTGATTGAAGGGATAGTGGAAAGTTGCGAATTGTTTTTGATACAAATACTGCATGACATATACTTCTCCACCTTGAACACGACAGATGACACCGGCTACACCTGTTCCGTTCTTGAGTGAGATTCCGACTGGACGTCCGATTAGACTGTTCGCTTTTTGCTGAATATAACCTCCTCCGCCCGGTATGCCAGGTATATAGGGAGGGAGCGGTAATGACGGGGCAGGTGGTGGAAGCGGTGAAGGCAAAGGTGATGGATTATACACTAGAATTCCCCTTTCGGTTGCGATCTTTCTCTGCATTCTATGCGGCGCCCGCCTATATGTAATGGGCTTATGTCCAGAGGAGGGAATATTTTACTAAACAACTCGAGTGCGCTGAGCTATAATGATAAGGTCATCCTAGAAGAAGCAAACGAGCAGCCTAAATTATAAATCAATATTTATCCTGGAGGGTGTTAGATGAAGCTGCAACAAGGAACAAAACTGCTTATGATTGGTGATTCGATTACAGATGTCGGACGGGTCAGACCAATAGGCGAGGGCAGAGGGGAAGCGTTGGGCAAAGGTTATGTAGCAGAGGTCAACGCGCTTATTCAGTCCGTTTATCCGGATTTGGGCATTCGTGTGGTCAACATGGGAACGAGTGGCAACACGGTTCGAAGTTTGAAGGAACGCTGGACCACCGATGTGCTTGATTTGAAGCCGGATTGGCTGTCGATTATGATTGGGATCAATGATGTTTGGCGCCAGTTCGATCAACCTTTATTGACTGAGACTCATGTGTTGCTGGAAGAATATGAAGCGACGTTGGAGGAATTGGTCAGTCAGACGTTACCTGCCCTGGAAGGTCTAATCCTGATGACGCCTTACTTCCTGGAGGCCAATGAGAATGATGCTATGCGCAGTTTGATGGATCAATACGGTGCGGTTGTGCGTAGATTGGCTGAGAAATACGGGACCCAGTTCATAGATACACAAGCGGCCTTCCGGTTTATTCTTTCTGAGCGCTATAATGCGGAATTAGCCTGGGATCGTGTGCATCCTTCGCTAACCGGCCATATGATATTAGCTCGTGCTTTTCTGCGTGAAATTGGGTTTGATTGGAATCGGGAGGTTTAGATTTAACCTGGATCCTGATCGCCTGACTTTTCGAGTACATAATGGAATACAACAACCAAGAACCTCTGGAGTGATATACGCTCTGGAGGTTTTATGCAGTTTCAGCATTGACGCCAATTTGGCTGTGATGGTATATTGAACTCGTAAGTTTTTGTAATATCGCAATTGTTTTTGAACTATTGAAAACGAGGTGGATGAAGGTATGAGAAAAAGCGTGCATGCCCCCTTGGCTTCAGCGGGAGACGGTCCTTATTCACAAGCTATTGTGTCTAACGGGTTTGTCTTCGTATCCGGACAGGGGCCGCTTGAGGCGGGGACGGGTAACATTATCGGTACTACGATTGAAGAGCAAGCGGATCTAACGTTAAGGAACATTCAACATATTGTTGAGGCAGCAGGCTCGTCGATGGACGATGTCGTCCAGGTAACGGTGTATTTGGAGCATATGAGTGATTTCAATGCGTTTAACGAGGTATACAAACGATTTTTCCGAGCGCCTATGCCGGCCAGAACTTGCGTGGAAGCGGGACTGGACAACATTCTGGTGGAAATTGATGCAATTGCCAGCGTAAGTCAGCCAACTAATGAAAGGAGTCAATCAAATGAATAGATTTGTGGGTCAAGTTGTGCTTGTAACAGGTGCTGGACGTGGAATTGGAAAAGCAACAGCCGAGCGGTTCGCCTCGGAAGGAGCGGCTGTGGCGCTAGTATCCAATCTGGAGAAGGATTTGGTAGAGACAGAAGCGGAATTTATGGCGCAGGGCTACCGCGTGATCTCTATTCAAGCCGATGTATCGAATTCCGAGCAAGTGCAGCAGGCTATTGATAAGACGGTTGCGGCATTCGGCAAGATTGATGTTCTGATTAATAATGCGGGGATAGCTTGGGAAGAGGATTTCCTCGATATTGAGGAAGCCAATTGGCGAAAAATGCTTGACGTAAATCTGAATGGAATGTTCCTGGTTGCCCAAAGAACGGCTCGCCAAATGGTCGCTCAGAATAACGGCGGAGTCATTCTGAACATGGCTTCAACGAATGGGATTGTAGGAGAGGCCAAGTATGCGCATTACAACGCATCCAAGGGTGGGGTTGTGCTTCTTACGAAGACGATGGCGATCGAGCTTGGCAATAAAGGCATTCGAGTAAATGCAGTATGTCCGGGTTACATTCGAACGCCAATGTCCGAAGCGATTGATGATGATGAGAAGGCTGCCGAGTATATCCGCACGAAGATTCCGCTTGGCCGGGCAGGCAAGACGGCTGATATCGCAGGGGTATTCGCTTTTCTGGCATCAGAGGATGCAGCGTTTATTACAGGTGAGTCATTAGTGGTCGATGGTGGTCAGCTAACGTTTTGACGAGAGAGGAGATTGTGTTGCAGATGAAGAAACAAAGCCTGGATACACCATTCATCTTATTAGACATAGCTAAGGTGGAGCGCAACATTGCGAACATGCAGGCTGTCGCTAACTCCGCTGGAGTGGGACTCAGACCGCATGGTAAAACCCATAAAATGCCGCAATTCGCCCAGATGCAAATTGACGCAGGTGCAATCGGGATTACGGTTGCCAAAGTAGGAGAGGCTGAAGTTATGGCGGAAGGCGGCATTCAAAATATTCTTATAGCCTATCCGATCGTAGGTGCTGCCAAGATAGAACGCCTGGTCAGGCTTGCTCAGCGTGTCGCCCTTACTGTAGCCGTTGACAGTCTGGAAGCGGCTGAAGCGATTTCTCGTAAATCAGCAGAAGCTGGTACTATGATCAACCTGTTAGTCGAAATCGATTGCGGCTTCAAGCGGGTCGGCATTCAGCCTGGTCAGCCAGCTCTGGATCTTGCCTTGCGTATCAATGAATTGCCGGGTGTTGAATTGAAAGGACTTCTCACATTCGCAGGTCATTCATATGATGCTGTTAATGAAGAAGAGCTGAGAGCGATCGGCAGTGATGAAGGGGCTACCGTGATAAGGACAGCTGAATTGTTCCGTAAGCATGGATTATCTCTTGATATCGTAAGCGCAGGCTCAACTCCATCGGCCCAATATGCAGCGTTAGTAGGCGGTATTACGGAGGTTCGGCCAGGAACTTATATTTTCGGAGATCTCATGCAAGTGAAGATAGGGTCGCATAAGCTGGAAAACTGTGCACTTACCGTCAAGGTCACTGTTATTAGCCGTCCAGAACAGGATCGCGCCGTCATTGACGCAGGCACCAAAGTATTCACGATGGACGGAGAGGATTCTCCGCTAGGCACAGGAAGAGGTTGGGTTGTCGGACATCCTGGTATCCAAGTGGAATGGTTCACTGAAGAGCATGGAATGCTGAGGCTGTCGGCTGAGGAGCAGGGCTTGAAGGTTGGGGACACGTTAGAAATTATTCCAGTGCATTGCTGTGCGGTAATCAACATGATGGATGAAGCTGCGATCATTCGCGACGAGGCAGTACTGGGGATATGGCCTATTGCAGGACGCGGAAAAGTAAGATAAAACACAAATGGTACCGCTCTAATCATTATTACTGCCTACTTAGGTAGTAAAGCTTACAAAGTTTCGTTATACTGTAGCTATGAAGTTATACAGACGGGGTGAGACGATTGAATATTTCCCAGCAGATCGGAACATGGATCGAGGAGCACGAAACCTTATTGGTCCGTATTGCAAGCGAGCTTATTGAACTGCCAAGTGAGAACAGCCCGCCTTACGGATTCGAGAAGCAGGTGCAGCTTTATTTGCAGCATCATCTGGAGGAGCTTGGATTTGGTTGTGAAGTGTATGAACTGGATACGGTTGAAGGGCTGCTGGAGCATCCAGCTTACTGGCCGGGCAGAGATTACTCGGATCGACCGAATCTGCATGCATGCAAGCCCGGTGTAGGTGGCGGAGGCAAGTCTCTGATGTTCTCCGTCCATGCGGATGTTGTAATCGGCAGCGATAAGGGGCTGTATGCTCCCTTTATTCCGGTTGTTGAGGGCAACAGACTTTATGGAAGAGGCTCTAATGATATGAAGGGCGGGGCGGCAGCGGCGTTGATGGCGTTCCATTATCTCAAGACTCATGAGGTTAAGCTAAAAGGGGATCTTTACTTCGAGAGCGTAGTAGATGAAGAAATGGGCGGAGCCAACGGGACGCTTGCAGCTCGTCTAAGAGGACCTCATGCAGATGCAGCTATTATACCTGAGCCTACGAATATGAAGGTGTGCCCCTCCCATTTGGGAGGAGTAACTTGGCGTATTGCTGTACACGGCAAAGGCGGCATGGGCTTTGGCGGCGAGGAGTTATGTAATCCGATCTACGGTCTTGGTCGAATTATTGGCGAGATTGAACGCTATCATGCTGAGATGGGCTTAATTCCTGCCAATACCCCCGGGCCTGTCCCGGGAACTAAACCGAATGTGGTGTTGTCCTTTCTCAAGGCTGGTGATTTTGAGCCTGGTGAAGCAGATGGCATTCCGGAATCCTGTTTTCTAGAGATTTGGCTGGAATGTTATCCGGGCCAATCTTTGGACGATATGGAGCGCACGTTCGCCAAACGAATTCACGATCTGTGTGAACAGCCTGCTATGAAGCCATATAAAGTAACATGGGAGCAAATAACGCGCTGTATTCCTGGAACGGTAGCCGACACGGAATTGACGAGCGTACTGACAGACATTCTGTCTCAGGCACAGGATGGACAGTCGGATGTCAAACCGGAGGTGGCGCCATTTGCTTGCGATGCCTTTGTTTTCAATGAATATTCCCGAACACCGGCCGTAATATTAGGTCCTAGCGGACAAAATGCGCATGCTCCGGATGAATACGTTGATTTGGACAGTTTGCGCCTTCTTGCTCAAGTTTACATCGAGGCGATTATGCAGTGGTGTGAGCAGGAGCAATAGAGTGCAGTTATTTGCAGGTTAGAGAGGAAGGCAAACTCAAGATGATATCCGGCAAACCAGAAATGCTTAAGAAAATAAACACAGGAATCATCGTGGATATGGTTCGTAAGGAAGGTCCGCTATCTCGGGCAGAGCTTGCCAAACGATTGAATATTAGTCGTCCTACTGTCTCCAAGCTCGTAGCTGAGCTGCTGGAGGAACAGACGCTCATTGAGGTGGGACAAGGACCTTCTAATGGCGGGAAACGACCTACCTACCTGCAAATTAATTCCAGGCATGCGTATGTAATCGGGATTCATGTCGCATATCCCCTCATTAGAATCGCTCTGGCGAACAATACTAGAGATTTCCTGCAGAGGACTTCGTTTCCGGCACCGGATACCCTGGACTTGCTGATTATGCGTATTTGCGAGCACACGGACCATTTGCTTCGGGCAGCGGGTCTCGGCAGAGCGGATTTATCTGCCGTGGGGATTGCTTTCTCCGGCATTGTGAATCCCCATTTAGGTGAGATTGTATATGCCCGGTTTTTCCCGGATGTAAGTGGAGCGGCGTTCAGAGAGCGGTTGGAAAAGCTTCTGGAAACTCCTGTATTTATAGATAACGATGTTTACATGGGTGTCTTAGGTGAATCCGAGGTACTGGAACGGCAACCTCAAAGTGTAGCATTCGTTACTTTGGGCGCTATGGTTGGCTTGGGAATGATGATTGAGGGACAAGTGTATCGAGGCGCAAGGTTCGCGGCGAGTGAAATAGGCGATATGCTTATCGATTCCTCCAGGCAGCTTGCAGACGGTTTTCAACCTGGCGGTGGGTATTTGGAGAGATGGCTGAGCGCGCTGGGAAATGAAGAGGTTCTGCGGGCAGCCAGAGACGGGAATCATGAGGCGTTATTGTTCGTCCAGGAAGATCAGATGAAGATAGCCTGCTGTCTGGCAAATATTATTAGTATTTTCGACCCTGAGGTGCTTATAGTCGGTGGTTCCGTACTTCACTATAAGGAGCTTTTTCTGCCTCAAATCACAACCTTGCTTCATCAAATAACAGGACGAACGGTCTCGATCACAACTGCGCACTATGTGGAGGATTCAGAGCTGGTCGGAAGTGTCTCCAAGGCGATTCAGAGCCTTCACAGCAAAATAAGCATTAAACGTCACACCCTATAATCAGAGGAATAAAGGAGATTGTACCAATGGCGAAAACATGGAAAATGGGTTTAGTGGGCTTGGGTGGGTCGAAACGATCCGCAGCTTATATGCATCATCCTCAGGTTGAGGTTGCTGCCGTTTGCGATCAGGATGCAGAGGTGCTGGCTAAGGCGGGTGATGAGCTCTCCATTCCTTCATCCAATCGTTTTACAGATTATGATAGATTTCTTGAGGCAGATATTGACTTCGTAATGATCGGCTCGCCAGTTCCAGTTCATGCTGAGCATACGATTCGCGCTTTGGATAAGGGAAAACACGTGTTATGCGAGGTTACGGCAGCGAATACGGTGGAAGATTGCATGCGAATTATTGAAGCGGTGGAACGTACCGGCCTCACCTACATGATGGCTGAGAATACGGTATATTTTCATTTTTTTCAGGAATGGAATCATCTTGCGCACAGTGGTCAGCTGGGGCAAATTTTCTATGCGGAGTGCGAGTATGTGCATGAAATCCGCAATCGCATTATAGATCCAATAACAGGCCGGAGATATTGGCGGGATGAACGCGCGCCTCTGCATTACTGCTCGCATTCGCTCGGTCCGATCCTCAATATGTTAGATGA
>JARBUQ010000238.1 GCA_029239545.1 Paenibacillus sp. | reverse complement strand
TGGATAGGCGAACCTTGGTACGATCATATCAAGGCGGACATGAAGGATGTAACTGTAGTAGGCGATGAACTTCAACCGAATATTGAACTGATTGCCAGCCTTAAGCCTGATCTGATTATCGGTAATAAAGTCAGACAAGAGAAAATATACGAACAACTGAAGAAGATCGCCCCTACTGTATTCTCAGCTGACTTGTCAGGTGACTGGAAAATCAATTTCAAATTATATTCCGAGGCTATAAACAAGAAGGATGAAGGCGACAAGGCAATGGCCGCTTTCGATAAACGTGTTTCGGATGTGAAAGCCAAGCTTGGTACAAAAGCAGCAACTAAAGTTTCTCTCGCGCGCTTCACCGCTTCACAAGTACGTATTTATCAAAAACAAACATTCGCAGGTGTGCTCTTGTCTCAATTGGGAATTGCCCGTCCGGCTTCTCAGGATAAAGATTCCTTCATCGAGGTTATGACCAAAGAAACAATTCCTAGCATGGATGGAGATGTTCTCTTCTACTTCGTTTCCGAATCTGCCGGGAAGACTGATGGAGCTAAAGTAGCACAGGAATGGATAAATGATCCATTATTCAAAAACTTGAACGTCTCCAAAAACAACAAGGTAATTAAGGTTGATGAAGCAATCTGGAACACGGCAGGCGGATACAAAGCGGCTAACCTCTTACTGGATGAACTGGCTAAATATTTTGAAGTAAAATAATGTATCCCTACATACACCCCCGCAATTTGGCGTCGGCCTTAATGCGGGGGTGTTTTGTGTGCGCAGCGAAATTTACTGACGAGGGTGCTCATTCCAGTCATAAGGCGTTTGCCGACTATTATTGAAGGAACTTGTCATGAACGCAGCCGTTCTCGTATGATGAATCTACATGCATTCCATCCTTTACGCCGCCGAAGAAAGGTCAGGTTAGAGAAACTATGCGCTTCATTCAATATCTCAAGGTCAAACGTTACTTCCTTGCTCTCTATGTTCTGTTAATGCTGTTCGTTTCGGCTATTATGCTTGTGAATCCCAATCAACAGCATGTGCTGAGCAATATCGTGTATACGAATGTGAGCTGCGGATTTTTCACAGCCCTCTATTTAATCATTGGGTTCTTTTACAAAAACGCTTATTACAGGGAGCTGCAGAGCTTGCTGGAACGTGATGCCGAGCTTCATACAGCCTCCCTGCCTGAGCCTCAGAACGAGGAGCAGAAGCTTCATTTGAGATTAATCGAGCAATGGAATAACGCCCACAATCAGCAGCTCCAGAAGCTGCAGGATGAGAAACGGGATCATCAGGAATATATATTGTCCTGGATTCATGAGGTCAAGCTTCCTATAGCCGCAAGCCGGCTGCTGATCGAGAACAGTATGGACAAAACCGTGGATTTTCTTGTGGACAAACTTGAGGACGAGATCGACAAAATCGATCAAAATGTTGAGCAGGCCCTCTACTATTCCCGGATCGATTCATTCTCCAAGGACTATTTTATTGCAGATGTATCACTCAGTTCGATTCTAAAAGCAAGCGTGAAGAAATACGCCAAGTTGTTCATTAATAAACGAATCAGGTTTACGATGAATGAAATACCGCTGCAGAGCGTGCATAGTGATAGCAAGTGGCTTGCATTTATTGTGGATCAATTAATGGCCAATGCACTCAAATACACGGGTGAAGGCGGTGAAATATCGGTTCGCTATGAGGAGGATAACAAGGAAAGACGGCTGATCATTCGGGATACAGGAATCGGAATTAAATCTGAGGACATCCAGCGCGTTTTCGAAAAGGGATTCACAGGCTCCAACGGCCGATTATACTCCAAATCTACTGGAATTGGTTTATATCTGGCTAAGCTGCTGGCCTGTAAGCTCGGGCATGACCTGTCCATCCGCTCTGTTGATGGGGAATTTACAGAGGCTTGCATTCATTTTCCGAGAATGAGCAACTATCTGCATATTTGAGGCTGCCACACAAAAAGAAGCCCCTGGAAACAGCGGACTTCTAATAGACGCTTTCTATTCCAAATGAATACCAAAATGAGTGCGTAAGGCTTCACGATATTGTTCCTGGGTCTCAGGAGTGAACGTGCGTACTCCATCGGAGGAAAAGATGCGAAACTCCTTGCCTGCAATGGTGTTGCGCCCTTCTCTCGTACGGATCGCTACCATCGTGTTGTTCACGAACACGGAGTCGGGAGAATGCTCGCACCAGTAAGAGACCATCAAATAATCTTTGGGCAGCTGCGGCTCCTCAGTGAAGGAATAAATCCGTTTCCACTGATCATGCTTCCACTCACATAATATCCATCCGAAGTAAGTGTCATACTCCAGACGGTATATTTCATCGCCCTGCGGTTGCTCAAGACCCTCTATCAATTGCACGGGCTTGCGGGGTACTATCCCGCCCACTCCAACATCACACAAATAAGCTGCTCCATCCAGCTCAACACGTAATACTTGATGACGGCGCTTAGGCGGTGTATTCACTTCATCGCGCCAGAAGCGAGCTAACAGGTCTGTAACGGAATAACCTAACTCGCGAAGCAGCCAACCGAATAAGGCATTAAGCTCGAAGCAATACCCTCCGCGGCGGCGATGTACGATTTTGGCTAGCAGAGGCTCAATGTCTAATGAAAGAGGCACTCCGTTCAATATATCCAGATTCTCATAGGGTACACTGTGAAGATGACAATCCTGGAGCTCAGCTAATACAGCCGCGCTTCCATCCAATGGACCGTTGTATCCGATCCGATTCAGATAGGCTTGCACTTCAGGCTTCAATTGATCGCGATTCACATTCATCTGAAGGACTCCTTAACGGAATAATAGGGGTAAAACATATGTGACGACTATAGTTGGATCAAAGAAAGAATGACACCCACGACAAAACCGCATAACGCTCCATTAACCCGGATCCATTGCAGGTCCTTGCCTACCTTCTCCTCAAGCATGTTCACTAGAGACGCATCATCCATCTGATCCAGATTCTCCTTAACCAATTTACCGATTCGGAAGTGATTCGACTCCACAACCTGGATGATGTAGGATAACAACTGGTTTTCCCATACGATTATTTTGGCCGGATCTTCATTCAGATGTCTGACAATGGAACGGTATACAGCGAATACGGCGCGACCGCCTCGATCCCGCTCTTGCTCCAGTTTGTTGAGTACAAGGCTTCGAACTTGCTCCAATTGATTCAGCAGGAATGAGCGGCTCTGTTCTCCCGTTACAAGATTCGACAACCACTCCTGGGCTTGCGACAGCTTGGTTTCATCATCCGCCCACTGGAAAAGCTGTACTCTGATTTCACGCAGAAGATCGGCACGGTAAACGTTGTCCTTGTCTTGAAGGTCACGAATGCTGGAGCTGATCAGATTGTTCAATAGGGAGCCGAGCTTCTCCGCGTCCATGAAGCCTACGAAGGCTTGGAAAGCAAATCCCATTAATCCGCCCATCTTCACTTCAGCCAGCTTCTCATTCGCGAGCTTACCCAGCATATGCTGTGTCTCTGTTTTGGAGGCCCATTTGGATGCTTCCACAAGCACATAATCCAATGCCTTCTCATCATAACCTGCCTGGATCGTATGCGACAAGATGGTATCGGCTGACGATTTCATGTCTATATTTCGAATGTAGGCCGTAAGTGCAGTCTGAATATATGGAACCACGCCCTCTAATGAAATTCGACGCAGCACATCAAGGACTAGATCAAGCATACTCCTTCTAATCTTTTTCTTACCCAGCAGTTTCGTCACGAAGGATGTTGCCAACTGGAGAATGTTCAGCTTACGAAGTTTACTTTCGATGCTCTGTTTGTTCAGCAGTTCATTCTCCATCGCGGAGATTAATGATTGTACGATTTTGCTTCTGTTCTTCAACAGCAAGGATGTGTGAGGAATCGGGATGCCAAGCGGATGTCGGAAAAGCGCGGTTACAGCGAACCAATCAGCGATTCCTCCTACCAAGCCAGCTTCAAATCCCCCCTTTATCAAAAAAATAGCTGTATTCTCAGGAAGGAATAATGTCCCTATAAACCCAATCGCCATAATGCCTAATGATATACTTGCTATGTATTTGGAGTTCATTTATGTAATCTTCCACCTTTCTTTTGTAAGTTCCAGAGTGTATGTCAAGAAATCGGACAATCACATCATACAGCAACCACCTGCTCTGGTAAAGGAGTCAGGTGGTTGAATGGGTGATCTATGTCGAAATTTGTACATTAATTGCTTATTTCTTCGCTTCCGCAGGGTCTGTTGCTTCAATATCTTCAACGATGTTCCGGGTTGAATTGCGGAATTCCCGAAGGGTATCGCCGAATGCACGCCCCAGTTGAGGCAGCTTTGCCGGCCCGAACACGATCAGGGCGATGACCAGAATGATCGCCAGTCCAGAAACGCCAATGTTGTTAAACATAGATGAAACCTCCTTCCCTTGTCATACATCGTGTTAATGGTTTGTGACGCTTGCTCGATTAGCACCCCACGACCTGTTGGAGATGAATACGCTGATCTCGAAGAGAAGAATGAGCGGGACCGTAACCGATAGATGGGAGATCATATCCGGAGGGGATATGCACGAGCCTGTTATGGCCAATCCCACATACGCATACTTGCGTGTCGATTTGATTCTTGCGGGATTCAGCAAGCCAATTCTAGTCAGGAACAGCATCACAACAGGAAGCTCAAATGCGATAGCCAGCGGTAGTACAATATCGAACAAAAATGTGAAATAACGATCAATACCGTACGTTTCAATCGCTCCGATGGATCGGTTCATTTTTTTCATAAACCCCAGCATCATCGGGAAGACGACCAGATAACTGAACGTCAGCCCAACCAGGAACAGTGCGAAGGCGGCCGGGATAAAAGGCAAGGTCCCCTTCGCCTCCCGTTCTGTCAATCCGGGTCTGACGAATGCCCAGCACTGGTAGAGAAGCAGCGGCAGCGTGAAGAGCAGGGCGAACAACAGCGCACATTTCATATAGATCATCAGTCCGTCGGTGAACGAGAACACATTCCACTCAATTTGCTCAGCAGACGGCTGTGCCTTCATAAAACGAAGAATCGCTGGAGATACATATAAACCTGCACATAACGTAACGATGAACCAGGCTGTCACCAATAACAAACGCTTACGAATTTCAGACAGATGAAGGATCCAATCCTCTTGTTCCATACGTTCCTCCATTCCGGGTTAGACCAGCATGCCACCCTGCTTTAAGTATTTGGAGATCCCGTCTACAGTTCTGTAAGCCAGAGCTCCAATCGTGCCGGTTGGATTATACCCACCGTTATGAGGAAATGCCGAAGCCCCGACTACAAACACGTTCTCAGCATCCCACATCTGCATATAGGAATTTACCGCCGAGGTTGCAGGATCAGCCCCCATAATTACCCCGCCCGTATTGTGTGTGGATTGATATGGCACAATATTATAGGGAGCCAGTTGATCGGCTGAACCCATCGTTGTGGGCTGCATCTCCTTCATGATGGACGCTGTTTTCCCCGCAATGAACTTGATCATCTGACGATCCTGCTCTTCAAAATCAAACGTAACCCGCATAAGCGGCAGCCCGGTATTATCCTTATAGGTAGGGTCCAGATCCAGATAATGATGCTTCCATGGCAAGCTGCTGCCTTGAGCGGATACGGCCAATACGCTGTTGGCATACTTGATCGATTGTTTCTTGAATTCCTTGCCCCAGGACGGGGTTCCGGCTGGAACGGAATTGGACGCAATCGGCCTTAGTCCGGTTTGGGAAATTCGAATACCCGCTCCATGTATGAAGTTGAGCTCGCTATGGTCAAAGTTGTCGCCGTTGAAATCCGGCACTTCCATACCAAGCGAACCTGCACCTGCATATAGATTGAATTGTTTATCATCAAAGAACCCTGTTGCATTACCGCCATTGGTTTGGTAGGCATAATTTTTGCCAATCACACCGTTCCCGGTAGAAGGATCATACGGCTTGCCTAATTTAGATGTTAGCAACAGTTTGACATTGTTGAACACATAACTTGCAATAATCACAACATCTGCAGGCTGTTCGAACTCTTCTCCGGTAACGGTGTTCACATAAATGACCCCTGAAGCACGTTTCCCATCATTGCTGATGTGCGTTACATTGGAATACGTACGCAAATCCAGATTGCCAGTCTTCATCGCAACAGGCATAACCGTTACTACAGGATCAGCCTTAGCCCCATACTCACAGCCGTAACGATCGCAGAATCCGCAATATTCACAGGCCGCACGTGTAATGCCATCCGGATTCGTATAGGTTTCCGACAAATTGGCAGATGGCATCATATAAGGGTGATACCCAAGCTTCTTGGATGCTTCTTCGAACAATTTGAGAACAGGCGTTCTCACCATCGGTTTTGTCGGGAACGGATTCGACCTAATTCCTACGAGAGGATTCTGATCCGGATCACCCGATATTCCGCATAATTTTTCGTATTTGTCGAAATACGGCTCCAGTTCATCATAAGTAATCCCCCAATCCTGGATAGTCATTCCCTCCGGGATTTTCTTTTTCCCATAACGTTCGACTGTTTTACTATAAATCTCAAAGTCATAGGGCAGAAAACGATAAGTCTGGCCGTTCCAATGGATCCCGGCGCCGCCGAGCCCTTCGCCCATCAAAAAAGATCCATACTGCCGCATCGGCACAGCTGCAACCTTCTCAGTATTACGAAAAGTGATCGTCTCTTTGGATAAATCCTGCATCAGCGCGTACCTTTGCGAATAACGCAGCTCATCATGAACCATGTAATAATCCTCTGTGCTGCGGGGCTTCCCTCTTTCCAGCCCAACAACCTTAACTCCCTGCTTGGTCAGCTCGGCTGCAATAATGCCGCCCATCCACCCCATCCCGACAATGACGACAGGCACTTTGGGCAATACGGTTGCCATATTCACTCCTCATTTCTATTCAGTTGTTGTCAGATTGCTTTCGTGTATGACTAGTGTGTTCCGAAGTGATCACGCAAGCTTCGAGGCTCCATTACTACAAACGTATCCTTCTCCATGATGTCGG
>JARBUQ010000237.1 GCA_029239545.1 Paenibacillus sp. | reverse complement strand
GCAAAAAGGTAAAAGCGGGGATTGGCAGCTTAGCGGGGTGGCCGTCCGGGAGGGACAAATAAACAAAATAACCTCCAATCTCAAGACAGGGGGCCATGCGTATGAGGCATCTTCCTATCTGAAAAAACAATTTGGAGAAGAACGAGGTGCAGCATTGTCAGAATGCGCCAAACAATTAGCAGAACATATCCCCTTCCATCTGGAGGAATCCTATGGAATCCGGTTGTCAGAGCTTGGAATAGATTTGGCAGTAGATCGAAACGGCTCGCTATGGTTGATTGAGGTGAATATTAAACCGGGAAGAATGGTCATCCAGCAGGTGTACGGTCAGCGAGCTTACGAACAATGCTTCCGCACCCCGTTCCGTTATGCGAAGTATTTGCTGCTGCATTCGTAATGAGCCTGGAAACACAAGAGGAACGGTCTAGGTTAACTAGATTCGTTCCTCTTGGTTTTAATGTGGCTTCGTATTCACCTCAAAAATCCAGATCATGCCGCTATGATCGATCCCATAATCGAACCCGAACTGCCCTACCCCTGGAAAACTCCGCTCCAGCAAAGATACGCAGAGACGAGTCAGGTTGCGCATCTCGCGCTTCTTGCCCGGAACAGCTGAGGCGGACAGGGAAAGTCGAATTCCTTGTGCTGAAGTCAGCATGGTCCCCCCTTTGCATAAGTTAGTAACGAATAAACCTGGTCTTGCAAGTCGACCTACCATCGCGGTAGTAATCCATCCCTTCCTCTCACGCACGACCTTAACCCGATAATCGATAGGTCGGCCATTGATCGTAGCCAATGAAATTCCGCGTTGGATCAAATATTTGCGTTTATGTCTGATTCGGTTCAGAAAAGCAACAAGGGCATCAAACTTTCCGAATCTTCGTATCGATTGACGATATCGTGCTACATAATGTCCATCTGCTTTGGTAATCATGATCAAGCCTGACCCGCCAGTCCCAATGACTGGTTTCAGCACGACCTTTCTGTAGGCGGATAGCATAGAGGAAAGATCGTGCTTGGTGTAAATACGCGTATCCGGAATATGCCTGGCAACCCGGGAATCTTGAAGAAGTACTGAGGTTTTAAGCCATTTGCTAGCAATATGACGCGAACCGACTGCTTTTAATTTAGGATTCAAATTAAGAATGACTAGTTCCCCGCCAGAGCTTAAGTAAGCTTCTTCCCCATGATCGGCAGGAACCACATCTACTGCTTGACTAGCTGCTTCCATAGACGTAACAGGATTCTCATTCGATTGCATAGATCCCGCAGCTGTCCATTCTGCGTTCGATTCTTGCTCGAAGGATACACTGTTCGCACCTTCCTCCATAAGTTCCCCTCCCTCAACATTTACGTGGCAAATGTAGTGCGTAAGCTAGGCTTAGCATATACCTTGCTACAGTATATTCGTGGAAAAGGTGCTTCTCTTGTTTGTTTGTCCTGAGACATTCGTTTATATTAACCTTCCCTTTCTCAGATACAGGTGTGAGAAAGGTGCATCGACTACGATGCAGCAGCAAGCTCCCTCGCCGCGAGGGCATCCATAACAGCCCGGAATACAGTGATCGCCTGCCCGCTTTGAAGCTCATTGGCACGGGGAATAACAACGGCCACGGCATATTTGGGTTGGTCTGTTGGACCATACCCAATAAACCATTGGTTAACGGCAGCCTGCCCTTCCACAGTTACTTCGGCTGTACCGGATTTACCCGCCAGCTTCCACTGAGCCTGCTTAAGCGCTTGACCCGTTCCCTCCTCTACGACGTCTTGCATCCAGGCTGTTAATCGTTTGGCTGTTGTCGACGAAATCCCATCCCCACGCGATACTAACACCTGCTCGGGGAAGCTCCGAGCCGTTGAACCGTTGTTAAACCGGACGCTTTGAACTACACGCGGGCTGTAAACCTCACCTCGATTGAGCAACGTGACAACCAGATTAGCCGCTTGCAGAGGGGAAACTAACACATCTCTCTGTCCAATCGATGTCTGTACACGAATCCCCTCATCCTCGGACGGGATCCGGCCTGCGAATATTTGTCCGCGTTCTTCCGAATCGAACTGTTTGAACAAGGCTTTCCCACTCTTATCATCCGACCAGCCAATCTGTCTGTCGAAGCCCAGTTTATCCGCATAGTGCTGGATTTGGCTTCCCGATAGTCGCTCTGCGACTGCCGCGAAAGTTACGTTGCAGGATACGGCAAACGCTTCTTGGAGCGTGAGTCTGCCATGTCCACTCTTCAACCAGCAGTGAAATCCATATTTGCCAAGCGAACCGTTACATTGAAAGTGTTCATCCAGCTCTACAACGCCTTCATCCATTGCCGCGGCTGCTATAACAGTTTTGAAGATGGAGCCTGGCGCAAATGCTTTGAGCGCTCGATTGCTCCAATTCCCATCCGCAGGATTCACTTGATTAGGATTAAAATCAGGTCTGCTTGCCATTGCTAACACATCTGCATTGGCAGTATCCAGTACGACTACAGCACCCTCGCGAATTTGTTGCTTGGCCATAATTTGCTCGATTTCTCTTTGTAAAGGCAGGTCTAATGTTGTGACCACCTGAAGGGGGTAATAAGGATTGTTCGGAGCTACTTGGCGTATATCCAAGCCTGGGAGAGGATGATTCAACGCATCCGTAAACTGACTGATGGACGTATGCCCAATCCCCTGCAAATAAGACTCGAGCGTCTTCTCAAGCCCAGCAACTCCAATTGTGCTATTCATGGACAGCTGCCCAAGCTGAAGCTCGCGAGCATATAGCTGTCCGACCCGTTCCGGGTTCTTGCCAATGTAACCGATCAACTGCTTGGCTGCCGCATCCTCCGGATAACGGCGAACCGTATGAAGCACCTTCACTCCGGGCAGGTTCAGCTCGTTAATTTGTTGGATCTGCTTTGCTGTCAAAGCTCGCGGCTGACCAGACAGCCCGTCCAACCACATCTTGGGCTGCAGCAAACCCGTATAAAAGTTCTGCCATGTCTCATTATTAATAGAAAGCACTTGTAAGAGCTTGCTCACATCATGCTCTCGTCCTGCAAGTTGTGATTTCATCGGAAATACAACGAGCGTCTGAATCGTTTCCCCCGTAAACTGTACGCCATGGCGATCATAAAATTGCCCGCGTCCGCTATCCAACTCAACCCCGGTTTCTCTCTGCGCCACTGAATTACCGATCAAATCCACATCATGGTTGGAATAACTGGCAGTATGGAGCACTTGAATACGGAATAGCTTTACCCCAAGGATGGCGATAAGGGATATCAGCACCAGCAAACCAATAAACATGCGGCGCTTCAGTATGGTTCGTGGAAACGATTCGTTCATTATGTCTGACCTCCAGTTGTCCTTAAGCTTTTATTAAACCAGTATTCACTTAAGGTTACGCAGACAAACCAGCCTTCCCCTGATAAAATGAGAACAAGAAGAAATCGCGTTTATTGTAAAGGGGATACTCCAAAGATGACATCATTTTTTGATGCCTATAACCCGAATTCATTTTCAGCCTACTCTGCCACCCATATTGCTGCTTTAGTTGTACTTATAACTGGGGTTGTGCTTTTATTTGTTTTCCGCGAAGGACTGCGTAGGGAACGAGCAAGCTTGCTTGGTCGTTATATGCTGGCTGGCATTCTTGTCGTCTGCGAGGTTTCACTGAATGTGTGGTACGTGGCTGAAGGGGTATATAGTGTGAAGGATACGCTGCCGCTGGAGCTGTGCAGCATTTCCTTGTATTTAAGTGTGTTTATGCTGATCTTCCGGAATCGTCTTCTATTTCAGATCGTATATTTTACCGGGATAGGTGGAGCCTTGCAAGCGCTGCTTACTCCAGTGCTCGGTTATGCTTTTCCGCATTATCGGTTCATTGAATTTTTCATAGCTCATATTACAATTATTTGGGCCGTTCTGTTTATGGTCTGGGTGGAGAGGTTTCGTCCAACGTTCAAGTCTATAGGCATTACTATGGTGTTTCTGAATGTGATGTTGGTCATCCTCGTAGGAGTGAATTACATAACAGGCGGTAACTACATGTTTCTTGCACGCAAGCCGGATACAGCCTCACTGCTTGACGTTCTGGGGCCGTATCCGTGGTACTTGCTATCGCTTGAAGCGGTTGCGCTTGTGCTATTCTTGCTCTTATATGCTCCGTTCGCCGGTAGACGGCGCTCCGTGGATTAATTTAACGTATTTATGGTCGCCAATTTAGTGGACAAAGTCAAACTAAGTATTTTTCAAGCGTGCAGCCTCTTGCTCGAGCTGATCACGAGTCAGCGGGGAAAGGAAAGAAATGTCCTTTTCAAGCGCTATGTTAATTTGCTCAACAGCTGCTTCGTGCTCTCCACGATTATTTAGAGTCAATGCATAATAATAATAAGGCTCCGCATATTGAGGAGATTTGGGAATCAGCTTCTGAAAAATTTCATGGGCTTTATCAATATCATCCAATAAATAGTAGTTCATAGCCAAATTATCCATAATCGTAATATCGTCATTATTATACGAATAAGCTTCCTGATTAATTGCCAAAGCTTCTTCCAGATCACCATGCAATATTTTGAGATAACCCAGATTTCCATACACTAACGTATTTTTATACTGCTCGAACACCTCTTGCAGCAAAGCTACCGCTTCGTCTTTTTGACCCTGCAGCCAATAACAGGTGGCCAGATTGCATTGAGCCTGCATGCGGGTATCCCGGTTGTTCGATTGCACGAGCTTCTTGAATACTGTTTCTGCTTGTGACCGCTCTCCTGACTTCATCAGCAAATAACCTAAAGCAATCTTATGTTTATCCGGGCATGGTTTACACCTGCTTGCTTTTTGGTACCATAGAAGGGCTTTCTCAGTATCTTTATTATTGAATGCTTTGTTGCCCTGAGAGGCATACAAATTAGAACGGGAGACGTACAGCGCAGCCCCGATCATTAGCAGGATTACGCCAACTCCAAGCAAGAATTGTAGATTACGATGAACAGGATCAATAAAACTAACAGCGGTTTCCAAAGTGCTTTCAACAAAGGTATCATTCGTTCCTCCAAAAGGTGCTATGTAGAATTTGTCCGTTTAAGCTTCAAGCTTTAAGCAAATCGATAGTAAATCAGTAGAAACGTTGACAATACGAACAAAAAGTTAAGGGATACAAAAATAATCTGATCCCATCTTCTGTCGTGCATCTCAACCGGAGGCTTGTAGAAGCTTACCCCTTCAATAATAAAAATAATCAGAATGATATGAATCATAAAATGCCCTACTAGCTCCGTCATCCCGAACAGCATCGTTGTAGAAACGAAAATAAGGGTTAACACCAACGAGAGCAGTCTGTTGAGAATTCCCACTACTAGCAAATAACCGACAACAAATTCGATGAAAGCAGCCATTACCACAAAAGCTCCAGGCGCAAAACCAAAGGTCGGTACTCCATGGTTCTCAATAATATCAAGCGCCATGGACGGAAATACCCATTTTTCAATCGCAACCCAGCATAAGGACAAGCCTGTACTTAGATAAAGAATGGGAAAGCCCCAACGCTCCACCTTCGTTTGATTCAACAGCAGCACAGCAACGATTCCCAGATAGAAACCATAATCCAGCATATGGAATATACCAGCCGTTGACGTGAGACTTATCAATAGCCATAAGGTGACCAGTGCAGCTGCTTTGGTGGCTATATGGTGCGGAACGATAAGCAGCACGATGGATAACCACAGCAGTATTGTATCAAGTGTCGTGATCAGCTCGAATTCCGGGACGAACATAGATCCGGAGAAATACTGGATCAGCAAAGCGACTGCCATTCCGTATTTGAGAATATAGACCGAGTAGCGACGCCACTCATCGAGCTTGTGATCAATCCTCTGCATGAGCTTCCAGGCTGACAGCGCTGGTAATACTTGAGTCAATATCGCCAACAGTAATGCTGTAAAAAGGGCCAATCCCATAAATAACGGCGACAGGATGGCAGTAATCGCTTCTTTCTCCGGAACCACCTCCGTGAACCATTTCACATGCGCCTCGGCAGTAGACGATAAGCCCAATAAACCAACCGCGCCTAATAACAGTAAGGCGTACCCTTTTTTCAACAAGATCAGTCCTTCCGATTCAATATCCATAACCTATTCCACAGCAGCCTGTAAATCCCCTTTTTAGATCAAATAGGGTCCAGCTGTACGGCAGCCTGCTTGCCGCTAAGTTGAATTCCGGTTTTGCGTTGCCCAACCGGGGACAGCTCCTTAAGCAAGCCTTCCAGCAGCTCCTTGGCCCGAGCCCCTTCCTTGCCTTGAATGCGAACGACGAACAGAACCGCATCACCTGATTTAAGAATGCGCTCTGCCTGCTGTTTCTTCGTTTCATAGTCATGATCCTCAATATGAGGGGTGAGTCGGATTTCTTTCAGCTTAGGGGCGTTTTCTTTCTTACGGGCTTGCTGGGCCTCCTGCTTGGCAGTACCCGCTCCGATCAGCCGGCAAGGGGGAGGACTGCTTAGCAATGAAGTGCATACCAGATCAACCTTCAGCTTCCGGGCCATTGCAAGCGCCTCTGATGTCGGGACTATTCCCAGTGCTTCTCCGTTCAATCCGGTGAGCTCAACCTCAGACGCTTTAATTTTCTCATTCATGATCATTGTGGAACCCCCTATACTTTCGCTATAATGAACCCAATATACCGTCAATGAGGAGAATATTCAATGAGCCGAAAAGAAATTGAAGAAGAAGTAATCCGAAATTTCCAGCGGGACGAACAAATGATGATTATGGTGTTCGCCCAGTGGTGCGTCAATCATGGACTGGACCCCGCCCAATTATACGCTCGCGCTTACCCAGAGCAGACCGCTAATCACGAGCTGCAGCAAGCGATAGAGCTCACCGTCCCCGCTGAAGAAGCGGGTGAAATATCTGTGGAGACCTTACTCGGCGTATTATCGCTTTACGATAATGAGGAGTTGGCCTTCGTCGTAACCGAGGAGCTGAGAGCTCAATTGCTGGGTGAATCAGACAACAATTCCTAGTACAAGTCCAACCCTCCCCATGCCGGAGACAGGAGGCTTACCTTACATGCAAGAACCACAATCTGATCGCTATGATGAATCTGGTGGTATCCAAGATACCACCACCTCCAGCCCTCTCGTGCTTAGCCGCAGACGGCTTAACCGAGCCCTGCTCGAGCGTCAGCTGCTGCTCGGTCGCAAGTGCTTGTCCGCGCACGATGTGATCTCGCATTTGGTCGGACTGCAAGCCCAGGCTCCCAACCCGCCCTATATCGGGTTATGGGCAAGGATTGAGGGATTCCGTCATGAGGAGTTATCCGAGATGATGGTGGATCGTCAAGCTGTGCGCATCGCGCTCCAGCGCTCGACGATCCATTTGGTAACCGCGCGCGATTGTCTCGCGCTGCGTCCTGTGCTGCAGGCGGTCCAAGACCGCGGCCTGCAGGGGGCTTACGGTCGACTCCTCGCCGGAGTCGACCTTGCTGCGCTCGGCGCAGCCGGTCGAGCGCTGGTCGAGGCGCAGCCGCGCACGTTCAGCGAGCTCGGCAAGCTGCTCCGCGAGCAGTGGCCGGATCGCGACCCGCAGGCGCTCGCGAATGCCGTGCGCACCCTGGTGCCGCTCGTGCAGGTGCCGCCGCGCGGCATCTGGGGCGCCAGCGGCCAAGCCGCGCACACTTCAGCCGAGCTGTGGCTCGGCCAGCCGCTCTCCTCCTCCATAGACTCGGAGGCGATGATCTTGCGCTACTTGGCCGCGTTCGGTCCGGCCACGGTCAAGGATATGCAGGTGTGGTCAGGATTGACCCGCCTGCGAGAAGTCGTAGAGCGGCTGCGCCCGCAGCTGCGGACTTTCCGCGACGAGCAGGGCAGCGAGCTGTTCGATGTGCCCGATGCTCCGCTGCCAAGCGAGGACACACCCGCTGCGCCCAAGCTCATCAGCGAATTCGATAATATGCTGCTGTCTTATGAGGATCGCACTCGCATCCTGCCCGACGAATACCGCCCCTTGGTATTCACGGACAACGGAATCATTAAATCTGCCATATTGCTTGATGGATACGTTAGCGGTTTATGGAAGCTTGAACGCAAACGGGGAACGGCTGCATTGACAATTGAGCCTTTTGCAGCCTTATCCGGTCCAGACCGCGAAGCGCTGCTTGAAGAAGGCAACCGTCTGCTCCAGTTTGCTGCAGGGGAGTCCAAGCATCACGAAGTTGTATTCGTGGAAAGCCGCATTAATTTGTAGGAACCTTATGTAGCCTTATCTTCAAGTACATGCTCCAGCTGCGCTTTAACGACTGGCCATTCCTCAGCAATAATGCTGTATATATAGGCATCTCGAATATAGCCGTCACTTAGTATACGATTTTTCCTGAGTCTGCCTTCCCGGATTGCTCCGATGCGCTCAATGGCCCGATTAGACCGATCATTGCGTACATCCGCACAAAACTGCACGCGCACCGCATTCCAGGTTTCGAAGCAGTACTTAAGCAGCATATATTTGCACTCCGTGTTCACTCTTGTTCTCCATACGGAAGGATGATACCATGTCCAGCCAATTTCCAGACTGCGGTTGGGGGCAGAAATGTTCAGCAAGCGGGTGGATCCTACGATCTTGCTCGTAAGCTGATCATACACGGTGAATGGGAAGTCCTGCTTCATTTCTTTAAGCTTCAACGCATCCTCAACGAATTTCTCCGTGTCCGTCAAGCTATTGATTTGTTGAGGTAAATAGGTCCATATTTCGACTGCCTGGGAAGCTTCATATAATCCGGCTGTATGCTCCTTGCCCAAAGGAATAAGAATTGCTCGACTCCCTGTAAGTTTTTCCACCTTCATCTTTTTCCTCCACCCTTCGCTTAATTATTCATGATTCCTCTTCATTCTCCTGCAAGCAATCCACTCCAATTGTAAAAAGCGACTGTACTGAGTTTAACCTCGGCACAACCGCTTCTTCCAGCCTTCTTACATCCACAGATTCTATTCGAACCGCACCAGGTAATAATTCTTCTTCCCGCGCCTCAGCACGACGTATTTACTGTGGAGACGATGCTCCGGGCGAATAACGGTATCGATTCCCGTGTGCTTCTCACCGTTCACATATACGGCTCCGCTCTCAATATCCTGCCTTGCCTGACGTTTGGAAGGAGCTGCTTGAGCAGCCAGAAGCAGATCAATCAGCGCGGTCTCCTCTGTATTATCCAATACCGTAGTCGGCATATCCTGCAAAGCTTCTATCAGCTCGCTCTCACTGAGCAGGGTTACATCTCCGGAGAATAGCGCCTGTGTAATCTTCTCAGCGCTCTCAACAGCTTCCTCTCCATGTACCAGCCGGGTCACCTCACGTGCCAGTTCACGCTGTGCTGCACGTTTTTCCGGCCGCTCCTGCAATTCCAGCTCCAGTGCTTCAATGTCTGCGCGAGACAAAAAGGTGAAGTACTTCAGAAATTTCACAACATCAGCATCATCAGTATTAATCCAGAACTGGTAAAATTGGTACACCGATGTCTTACTGCGGTCGAGCCAGACTGTTCCGGACTCAGACTTGCCGAACTTCTTTCCGTCACTCTTCGTCACCAGAGGCATTGTCATCCCATATGCATCGCCTCCGCCTAACTTGCCAATCAAATCCAGGCCTGCTGTAATATTGCCCCATTGGTCACTGCCGCCAATCTGCAGGGAGCAGCTATGATCTGTATGCAGTCTGTGGAAGTCATAGGCTTGCAGAATCATATAACTGAACTCTGTGAAGGATATGCCGTTAGCTAACCGGGAATCTACAGAATCCTTGGCGAGCATGTAATTGACGGTAAAGTTTTTGCCTACATCCCTTAGGAATGAGATTGCATCCAGGGATGACAACCAATCATAGTTGCTTACCAACTTAGCCGGATTAACCGAGGAGTCGAAATCCAGGAAGCGCGACAGCTGACGCTTCAGGCTTTCCGTCCATTGCGCTACCGTTTCGTCGGTGTTCAGAGAACGCTCCGTCGATCGTCCGCTTGGATCACCAATGAGTCCGGTTCCTCCTCCAACCAGAGCAATCGAACCGTGCCCTGCTAATTGAAAACGGCGCAGGCACAAAACGGGCAGCAGATGTCCTATATGCAAGCTGTCTGCGGTTGGATCGAAGCCGCTATATAAGGTGACACGCTCACTTTGCAGCTTGGCGTTCAGACCTTCGCGGTTCGTCATCTGATGAACAAAGCCGCGGTATTCCAGCTCCTCCAATAAATCCGCATTGCGCGGGGTGAGAACAGGTTCTGTCATTTTCATCTCTCCTTCGTGAAATATATGCTTATCGCACCGTGTCGCAGCTCTCAGCGTGTGGTGCGATATACGCAAAAAAGACCCACCCCTGTCATTGACAGGGACGAGTCATCGCGGTACCACCCTAATTGAAAATGCTTGCATTGGTATGCAGCATCTTCCACTCAGATCGGATAACGGCCGACTACCGTCTTGTCCTTCCGCAGCTTCAGCGGGTTCGGAACAACAGGCTCGAGGATGTAATTCACACTCGCTCTAGTATCGGCTTGCACCACCGCCGACTCGCTGCAACTTAGATGACGACTGCTACTGATTCCCTTCATCGCTTTCATTTCATTCATATGCTTGTTAAACGTTATACCATGTTCAAGTCGAAGTGTCAACTTCCACTGTCTGCAGCTGCTGAATACTTACAAGCTTCACGCACAAACATAAAATCTCAATCGCCGTCTTCAGGTCGGCTAGAGTGGGGAGTGTTGGAGCAATGCGTATGTTGCGGTCCCTTGGGTCATTGCCGTAAGGAAAAGTAGCGCCAGCTGTTGTCATCGTAACACCCGCTTCAGCAGCCAGACGAACAACTTCCTTGGCGCAGCCATCCCGCGTATTCAGACTTATGAAATATCCGCCGTTAGGCTTATTCCAGGATGCCAATCCGCCGCTGCCCAGCTCACTCTCGAGTAACCCTAATACGAGCTCGAACTTGGGATTAATAATAGCTGCATGCTGCTCCATGTGAGCTTTTAGCACATCCATATCCCTGAAAAACCGAACATGACGCAGCTGGTTTATTTTATCAGGACCAATTGTTTGACCCATCAATTGCTTCCGAATCAGACCCAGATTGTTCTCGCTGGCTGCCATCATTGCTATAACCGCTCCCGGAAAGCTGATTTTGTATGTTGAGCCGTATAGGAAAACACGATCCGGGTTGCCTGCTTCTTTACAGGCGTCAAGAATGTTTTTCAGTTGATCAGGCTGATCGGTCAAGTGGTGAACCGTATAGGCATCGTCCCAAAATATTCTGAAATCACTGGCTGCCGTGCGCATATTGGCAAGACGATCTACAACCTCGTCCGAATAGGTGATCCCATCAGGATTGCTGTATTTGGGAACACACCAGATTCCTCTAATTGAATCATCCTCTGCCGCTAATTTCTCAACCGCATCCATATCCGGACCGCCAGCTGTCATATTCACAGCAATCATCTCAATCCCGAACAGCTCACAGATCGCAAAATGACGGTCATAGCCAGGACTAGGACATATAAATTTGACGACAGGTTGCTTGCTCCAAGGACCCTCCCCTCCATAGACTCCATGGAGTAATGCTCGTGCTATAGTGTCATGCATCATATTCAAGCTGGAGTTTCCGCCAATCAATACTTCCTTCGTGCTAACTCCGAACAACTCCGCAGCAAATTGCTTAGCTTCCGGGATTCCATCAATCCCCCCGTAATTGCGTATATCGGTGCCGTCCTGTGCTTTCATAGAATCTCCAGCATTAAGCACTGTTAAGAGCCCCATAGACAGATCGAGCTGCTCCACACACGGCTTTCCCCTGGACATATCGAGCTTTAGCTTTTGTTCCTTAAACGTATCATATTGTTCTTTTAACTGATTATAGGTTTCTTTTCGCTCGGCCCCGCTCATAGCTTCAAAATCACTCATCCTGATGCCCTCCCTAATAATGTTTGCTGTACATGTATTCTTCAAGCATCCCGTGTTTCCTTCATTGCTCTTATAATAAACCGTCCCACG
>JARBUQ010000236.1 GCA_029239545.1 Paenibacillus sp. | reverse complement strand
GAATCAGCCGATTTAATTGCAGGACCGAAACTCACTCTCTCTACACGATCCCCGAGTCGATTCTCTTGCCTGTTTACTTCTGCAACCAATCCGGCCTCAATCGTCGGGTCAACGCAATTTATTTGCTTTTTACAGCTCATTTCCACCACCCGGACAAGGAACCGAGCATAGAAACCCCTTCGCTCTCCCGCAGAATCTTATACTTTATGGTAAGTTCACAAAAAAGACTGCCCCTTAAAGAGACAGTCTTCAGCAGAAATGTTGTTTATTCGGATATTGGGGACGGATTGTAGATGTAGCTTGGATAAGAGCCTAACAGCCGCACTTGACAGCCAATTGCCTCAATCTCAGATAGAGCGGCCGGCAGCAGCACGGAGTCCATCGATCCTATGATGTCAATGTAAAAATAATAATTGCCGAGCAGCTTCTTGGTCGGCCTGGACTCAATCTTGGACAGGTTGATCCGACGCCAGGCAAAAGCGGACAGCACCTGATGCAGTGCACCTGGATAATCTTCAGGCAGGGTGACCAGTATCGTGGTCTTCTGCTCATCAGCAGGCCGCAGCTCAGGCTTCGTTCTGCCAATCAACACGAAACGCGTGTAATTATTATCATGGTCTGTGATGTTCTCCACCAGCAGGTCAAGCCCATATAATTCAGCTGACAGCTTCGTTCCAATTGCCGCAACAGAGGGATCATAGGATTGCTGAACAAGTCTGACACCCTCAGCCGTACTGCTGACATTCTGAAAAGTGACATGCGGCAATTCAGCACGCAGGAACTGCCGGCATTGTGCAATCGCTACATCAATAGATACAATTTTGTGAATATCGGTGAAGTCTGTAGTGCCTGGAATACGACGGCCGATCAAATTTTGAACCGATGGGTAGGTCCATTCTGCTTGAATAGGCAGTTCTGCCCCTTCAACAAGAGCATCGATATGCAGCTTGACGGAGCCTTCAATCGTATTCTCAATAGGAATCACGCTGTAATCGGTATCACCGGTCAGAGTAGCGGAATAAACATCCGAGATTAGAGCAAAGGGCACATACTCGACTTGATGCGCTGAGAAAAAATAGCGGGTGGATTCTTGAGATACCGTACCCGCAGGTCCTAGAAAGGCAATTCGTTTCACGCTCGAACTTCCCCTTTAATGTTTTGAATAAGCGTACACTTCGGATCGAAGTGTGTCAATATCTCCGCGCCGAGCAAACAAGGCCTCAGCCACATGGTCGAGGCTTCGATCCCTTCCTGTTTCAAGGTATCGCGGAGAAATCGCTCGAGCTTGGCCTTGCCCGCGTCCTTCAAGCTCGCGGCATCAACGAGCGCCAGCAGCGTCGGCCCGGCGCCGCTCAAGGCGACCCCAAGGGCGCCGTATTCGACGGCGCGTTCGAGGATGTCGCTCATCCCGGGGATGAGCGACGCCCTGTAAGGCTGATGCAGCGCATCCTTCATCGCGTGCCGGATCATGTCGTAGCGGCCGGTAGAGAACGCCGCTACCAGCACAGAGACGTGGCCGACGTTGTACACGGCGTCCTTCATCGGCACAGACGTCGGCAGCACGTGACGCGCCTTCTCCGTCGATAGCTGAAACTCAGGGATCGCTACAAGCACTTCGAGCCGACTCTCCGGCTCGATGCGGATGTGCTCCGCGCGCTCACCATCCCAGAATGCCGCGATCAGACCGCCGAACAGAGACGCCCCCACGTTATCCGGATGTTTCTCGAGTGCCGAGGCCATCTGGAACAGCTTGTGGTCAGACAGCGGGCGACCGATCAAGGCATTCGCAGCTACAAGTGCGCCTACAATGGCAGACGCACTGCTGCCGAGCCCTCGCGTTAGCGGAATGTCGCTGTACATCGCTATATTCAGCTCTGGATGATCCACTCCCGCCTCGCGAAAAACATGCTGTGCCACTTCATATACAAGGTTGGACTTGTCTGTCGGCACACCGTTCATCTGATCGCCGTACAACACGATTGTGGTCTTATCAACCGATAGACTCATTTCAATCCATGCATACAGGTTGAGCGCCATGCCGAGCGAATCGAAGCCGGGGCCCAGATTAGCCGTGCTGGCTGGTACTTTTACATACACACTTTGAAAGCTCATCCTGGCATACCCTCCAGCTTATGAATGGCATCCATAACGGCTGCTTCTGAATTCCGAACCACAAGCGGATCTCCGCCAACTGTCTTAATCGCAATATTAGTACGGTCATTTACAAGAAGATATTCCTTGTATTTGTGTAATAAGCCCATATATCTCATTGCAAATGGCTCCTTTGAATCTGATCGGAATAGTAAAGGACGGGTTACCCTTCAACACGATATACGCTTTTGATTTCGAATATAACATCGAGCGACTCGAAATGGCTTAATACCTTTTTCATACTGGCCTTGCTGGCGTCATGGGTTACGATTATGATCTCTGCATTCGAATGACTGGAATTAGGCTGCTGTACAACCGACTCCAGACTAACCTCATGCTCAGCGAACACTTGCGTAATCTTAGCCAATACTCCAGCTTTGTCTGCAACATGCAGCAGTATATAGTTTTTGAAAGCGATTTGCTCGTCGGTCTTCAGCTTCTTCTCTTTGTAAGGGACGAACACCCGCTGTCCATTCACACCAAGCTTCAGGTTTTTGACAACTGCCACTAGATCCGCCACTACAGAAGTCGCAGTCGGCATCTCACCGGCACCTGGACCATAGAACATCGTTTCCCCAACAGCCTCGCCATGCACATACACCGCATTGTATACGCCATTGACAGCAGCCAGAGGATGCGTTTTCTTCACCATAGTCGGCTGTACGCTGATGCTGATCAGATCGTCCTGGCTCTCAGCAATTCCTAGAAGTTTGATCTCGTAACCCAGTCTTTGTCCATAAGTGATATCCTCTTTGGATACTTGCGAGATCCCCTTAACCTCAACATCAGATAACTCAACATTAGCATGGAAGCCAAGCGTGCTCAGAATCGCCATTTTGCGGGCAGCATCAAGCCCTTCCACGTCAGAGGTTGGATCGGATTCCGCGTAACCCAGCTCTTGAGCTTCTTTTAATACATCCGCATAAGAAGCTCCTTCCTGGCTCATCTTGGATAGGATATAATTCGTCGTACCGTTCACAATGCCCATGATCTTAGTAATGCGGTCAGAGGAGAAGCCATCGATTAATGTGCGAATGATCGGGATTCCGCCAGCAACGCTTGCTTCAAAATATACGTCACAGCCTCTTTCAGATGCTTTGGACAAAATCTCCGTCCCGTGCAGTGCCATAAGGTCTTTGTTCGCCGTAACAACATGTTTGCCGCGCTCTAACGCTGCCAGAATGTAATCTTTGGTTGCATCAATGCCGCCCATTACTTCAACAACTACGTTAATTTCCGGATCATCTATTATATCCCACGGATTCTCAGTCAGCTTGCTGGCATCAATATTGAAGCGACGCGCTTTGCTGCGGTCTTGAACGAGCACCTTCTCGATGTGTATGGGAGAGCCTACCTGCTTCTGCAAATCTTCCTGATATCCCTCGACAATGCGGATCACACCTGTTCCGACTGTCCCCATTCCTAATAAGCCGACTTTAACTGGTTTCATCTTTCTTCCTCCTTAAACATTCACGAAGCTCACTGATCTAAACAAATGTGAAGCATGACTCCCTTAATCTTCTATCCTTGCCCAATAACGGTTGCCCGGCTAACGCCATCCTGTCCGCGAATCGCGTCCAGCAATCGAACCACGTTCTCCCCCATAAGCGATGTTTCTACAGATAAAACTACGTTCGCGATACCTTGCAGAGGGATCGTCTGGTGGATCGTAAGGACATTCCCGTCAAGTCCTGCTATAATAGCTAGCACCTTGGATAATATACCCGAGCGATGCTGCAAATCCATCGATACCGTTACGATTCGTTCCCGGTCCAGCTTGCTCAGGGGATGAATGCCATCTTTATATTTATAAAAAGCACTCCGACTCAGTCCGCAGCGATCAGCAGCCTCGTGAACCGTTTTTGCCTTGCCAGAGGCGAGCATCTCTTTGGCCTGGATCGTCTTCACGAGAGCCTCCGGCAAAATTTCCTCGCGAACCAGAAAATACCGTTCTGTCTTCGCCTCGCTGGCTCGGATGGCGGAAGGGGCTGCAGATGCTGTTGTGGCGGGATCCGTTCCATTAGCTGCTGTGGTGACCAACGATTCACTCTGTATCGTATCTGCTTCTTGAGTGCCCTCTGTTGTACCAGCCTCAGTGTCTCCGCTTGTTGGGCCGTCGCCTGTTGTGGATTCCATTCCCCTAATCACCGTCCTCCCGGAAGAGACTTTTGTTTGCATATAGTGGACATTATAACGGATGAAGCTCCTTGGAGCAAGAGGCAAATTGAAAAATAGTGTACCATCTAGACACTCCATCCTCGTTATGGAATAATGTTCTCTAGTTCAACCGTTATTAGCATATCTTAATGGATCGTCCGTGTCTGGAGGGGCCCTATGGAATTCCGATTAATAGCAGCCGCCATTCTCTTTAATGGCAACGATGTGCTTATGATGAAACGATCTGAAAGAAGAACACTCAATCCAGGTTTGTGGGCAACCGTAGGCGGGCATGTTGAAGGGTATGAATTAGCCAATCCGATACAAGCCTGTGTACGGGAAATAACCGAGGAAACCGGCTTTGAACCACAGGATGTCCATGAATTGACGCTCCGTTATATACTAATGCGCAACAATCGCGGGGAATTCCGCCAACAGTTTATTTATGTAGGTTCGGTAACACGCCGTGACTTTCATCAAACCGATGAAGGCGAGCTGCACTGGATTCCATTCGAAGAACTGCTTAATCGCCCACTCCCCTATATATTTCGGGCCACATTGGAGCATTTCCAATTCAATCGGTTTTCTCCTCATGTTTGGTTCGGTTCGGCGATTCGGTCGTTGGAGCTCGACGAGCCCTTGGTAATCTGGACCCCGCTGACAGACCCTATGATGTAGCAGGATTGCACTTTCAAACAACACTAAAAAGAGCCAGTGATTACTCACTGACTCTCATCCTGCAATCAGCACGAATCGCCAACATTCCCGCTTCGCAGCTTAATTATGCTCCACAAACTCGAACTCATATTCCCCGATTCTTACCAGATGGCCATCCTCTGCGCCTTTTTTACGCAAAGCACTGTCGATCCCCAGCTTACGCATAACCCGCGCAAAACGTTGCAAAGCTTCATGAGAGCCAAGGTTCATCCTCTTGATCATTTTCTCAATGCCAGGGCTCTCAATAATGAACGTGTTATTCTCACGACGAATTGTGAACTCCCTGTTCTCATCCGCATCAAGCTTGTAGATCTTCCGTTCGGATACAGCCGATACTTCCTCCACCAGCGGAGCTTCAGGAATCGTAGCCAACACATCCATGGCACGGTACAGCACTTCCTGAACACCCTTCTTGGTTACAGCGGAAATAGGGAGAATCTCGACCTCAAACCCGTCTTCGGCTAACCGTTCTTTGAAGAGTGCCAAGTATTCTTCCGCATCCGGAATATCCATCTTGTTCGCTACAACGATCTGCGGACGTTCTGCCAGCTTCTCGTTATAGAGACGCAGCTCCTCATTAATCTTCAGCCAGTCGTCGTAAGGGTCACGGCCTTCTGTCCCTGCCATATCCACAACATGCAGGATTACGCGAGTCCGTTCAACGTGACGCAGGAATTCATGACCGAGCCCGACGCCTTCATGAGCCCTCGATTAATCCAGGCAGATCAGCCATTACGAAGCTGCGGCCATCTCCGACATCAACAACGCCCAGGTTGGGAGTAATCGTAGTGAAGTGGTATGCGCCAATCTTAGGCTGAGCAGCAGACACAACGGAGAGCAGTGTAGATTTGCCTACACTAGGAAAACCGACAAGTCCCACATCCGCCATAACCTTCAGCTCTAATACGACCCAACGCTCTTTACCCTCTTCACCATTCTCGGCAATTTCGGGTGCGGTGTTGGTAGCAGTTGCGAATCGCACATTACCTCGACCGCCTCGACCGCCCTTCGCGATCACTACTTCTTGACCTTGCCTTACAAGATCGGCAAGGATCTCCTGCGAATCGTCGTCAATAACGACTGTCCCAGGCGGAACACGAACGATCATATCATCCGCGTTGGCTCCATTCTGGCTTTTGTTGCGGCCCTTCTCGCCCCTTGTCGCCTTGAAATGCTTCTGATAGCGAAAATCAATGAGCGTTCGCAAGCCTTCATCCACGCGGAATATAACATCTCCGCCTCGACCTCCGTCACCGCCGGCTGGTCCTCCCATCGGCACATACAATTCACGGCGGAATGCTACGATCCCGTCACCACCGTCGCCGCCTTTTACATAAATCTTAGCCTTGTCCAAAAACATTCCTGACACCTCATTTACTTATGAACGGAACCCGTATTGTCAAAGTCGCCCATTGCGATTCGAATTCAGTTTCCATTTGAACTAACATATGCTCGTTAACGGCAGCCACCCTGGCCGCTATTTGCCGCTGGAGCGTATCCTGATCGCTCTCCCCGCGAAAATCGAAGCGGAGCGTCAACGCTGCTTCCTCCACATTCCACTCCAGCTGCAGGTGATACGTCTCCCCGCAGTCCGATTCGTATGTAAGAGTTTTGAAGCAATCCAATATAGCTATCACTAGCTCGGCAACTTGTTCTGCTTCAACAGGCAGCTCTTTTAACTGAAAGTCCTGCTCCAGCTCAACCTCCAGTTCAATCTGTGGACATTGCACTCTGAAGGAATAGAGGTACACGATTAACTCGGTCACCCCAAGCTTGGAAATCATACTTTCCCGGGCAGCCTTTTGTTTTATTGTTTCCATAAAGGCCATTAATTTATCATGCTTATTAAGACGCAAATAGCCATATAATACCTGAATATCATTCATCCAATCGTGCCTGAGATGGTTGATGACATCGATCAGCAGTTCGTCTCTGGCTAGCAGCTCATGCTTATGGGTCCGATCCGCGGAAATGGCTTCATCTTTCAGATCCATCAGAATTCTTCTCCGTTCCTTGAACTTCCTACCAGTATAACATACAT